>JAUVMD010000205.1 GCA_030600405.1 Nitrospirota bacterium | reverse complement strand
CTAAAACACAATAAAACAAAGGGTTTCTAGCCCCGCTTTCTCTCCCTTTTTGGCACCACCCTTGCAAAACTTAAGGTAATAAGCATGGATAGCTTCATAGCTCAGGAGTGAGTAGATTAAATGGAACCCCTTTCCACATTCAATTTTGGCGCTTCTCTGGCCCATCAAAGTAAGTCATTCCCGTTGAAGGACTTGGCGGCCAAAGCCAAGCAATTAATAGGGGCGCAGAATAATAGTAAAGCTAATGGAGCGCAGTCACTGAATATGGGCCAGGAGGCTTCAACCATTCCTAATAATAAAAATAATGAGTTGATGGATGTGGCCAAAGAGTTTGAAGCCATATTGATTTATCAAATGCTGAAGGCCATGCGAAAAACCGTTCATAAATCAGATTTATTGAATAGTTTTTCTCTACAGCAGTATGAATCCATGATGGACGAAGAAATTGCCAATGAAATGGCAAAGCATAAAGGGATCGGTCTTGCAGATAGTTTATTTTACCAATTGAGTCGGTTGGAAAATGCCTCCAACCCGCCAGCCAACAATTTCGATAAATTCTTGGGGGTCAATTAATATGAGTGATCTATACCATACATTGGACGAAGTCCTGGTTCAAAAAATTGGATTATACGATGAACTTATAGGAGTGATGAAAGAAGAGTGGACCAGCATTTCCGAATACTCCCGAGAGAAACTGGAGAATACTCTGGAGCGAAAATCATCATTGCTGGCCAAGGTCCACGAGTTGAACCATAAAAGAGAAGAAATTGTTCAGGCTTTTGCACAAAAGCTGGGACGCATCCAATCGGAAGTGACCCTTAAAACTATTATCGGATTGAAAGACAACCCATGGGGAAATCGTATGGCCGGCTGTCGGGAGAAAATCCGTGAGCAAATTAAAACCATCAATGAAATGAACTCGGAAAACAAACAGCTGATCAATCGGTCATCTCTGACGATGAAAAAATCCATGTCATGGTTATACGAGTTAGACATGGCATACACACCCTATTATTCCAACGGGCAGTTAAGTGAACCGACCATGGAAAGCCGGGTAGTGAATACGGATGTTTAGAATAAAAAGCCTTTAATTGGATGGTGTAGGTTATGACAGCAAATATTTTTAGTGTATTGAATACGGCAAAATTGGGGTTGCAGACCAACCAGACGGCAATTGAAATTACGGGTCACAACATCGCGAATGTGCAGACCGAGGGTTTTTCCCGGCAGGAAGTGACGTTGGAAGTCAACCGGCCGCGTCGGGTTGGCTTAGCTTTTTTAGGTACGGGAGTTCGAGCGACCAACGTAACCCGCGATTTCGATCAGTTTTTGTTTAATCAGATTTTAGGCGAAAGCAGTACACTGGGAAACTTTGATATCCGCAACACATTTTTCCAAAGGCTGGAAACCATTGTCAATGAAAGTTCAGGGGTCAGCTTGAACAACGCAATGAGCGAATTTTTCATCGCTTTTGACGATCTTGCATCCAATCCGACCAATCTGTCCGCACGTACTGCGGTACTTTCAGCGGCGGGAACACTGGCAACGGTGTTCAACCAGATAGGCTCATCCCTACTCCAACAGCGCATGAATCTGGACAACGCTGTTTCCGCAGAAGTAACTGAAATCAATAGCATGTTGGACGAGATTGCCGCCCTTAACCGGTCCATCATAAAACTCGAGAATGGCAATACGCCCGCTAATGACTTGCGGGATCAACGTGACCTTTTGATCAAGCGGCTATCTGAGAAATTGGATGTCAAGCTCATCGACACCAATGATAATAACACCACCTTGACGCTTTCCGGCGGGACTCCATTGGTGGTGGGAACCACGGTATTTCATCTCAGCGTCACAGCCAATTTAGATAACCGGGGATTCAAAGATATCCTGGTGGATGATGGCATGGGGGGTACAACCAATGTAACCACAGAGATTCAAGGCGGTGAAATGCGTGGTTTATTGGACATGAGAGACGTCGAAACCCTGGGCCTTATTGATCAGTTGGATCGCCTGGCGGCGGGATTGATGGAACAAGTCAATGGCGTTCATTTGCAGGGTTTGGGCCTTGACGGCAGCTCTGGAAATTTATTTTTTGAAACGTTGACTCCCACCGTTATCCCTGCCAGTCAAAATTCGGGTACCGGAGGAGTCACAGCCACCAATGCTAGCCCCTCGACTGTTATTGTCGACAAGTTTCAGATTCAGATTACGGGGGCAGGTACTTTTGATCTATTCAATTTGACCACCAACCAGGTGACGGGTTCTTTTGGGTTTGTTGTAGGCACAGCCTTGAATATTGCTAATGGTTTGGCAGTAACGATCACAGGCCCTCCGACAACCGGAGACACGTTTGATATTTCAATTTCAGAAGATGCGGCGATGAATATGGCTCTTTCCAGCACCGTTTTGAATAATACTGATAAAATTGCCGCCGGGTTGTCCGGCACCGGAGACGGTCAGAACGCTCTAAACATTTCGAATCTTCAGAGCAGTCTGGTATTCAGCTCTGGAGCCTTTACCCCAGGAGCGGGCACCTCGACCTTTGATGATTTTTATAATTCCCTGGTCAGCGGTTTGGGAGCCGGGTCCCGGTCATCCCAAACGATCCTGAGACAGCAGGAAGGGGTCATGCTCCAATTGAACACCCAGCGCGAAAGCATTTCAGGCGTTTCTCTGGATGAGGAAATGATTAATTTAATCAAATTTCAGCAGGCTTATGCGGCTTCGGCCCGGATGATCACCGTCATTGAGGAAATGTTTGACGTTTTGCAAAGAATTTAGGTCCATATAGAAGTTAAAATAAAGAGCAGGAGATGGTTATGGTAATGCGAATCACCAATCAGATTCAACAGAGCAACGCACTCCAGAATATATTCCGAATCACAGAGGACTTATTTGCGGCCAACCAGCGTATAGCTACGGGAAAAAGAATCAATAAACCTTCCGATGATCCTGTTGGTATACGGGATACGTTGACGCTTCGCAGTTCGATCGCGCAGATCCAGCAGTTCGGCAGGAATATAGATAACAACCGCCTGTTTTTGAACACGGCGGATTCCTCCCTGGACTCCGTGGGCCTCGGCATTAGCCGCGCCCTCGAGTTGGCGCAGAGTGGCCTGGGGCCATCCAGTGATGCGCAAACGCGGACCAATATCGCCCAAGAGGTGCAGGCCATTCTCGATCAAGCAATCCAGGAGGCTAACACCCAGGTTAAAGGGCATTTTATTTTTGGTGGGACAGATTTGTTGAATGCCCCTTACCTAGCCAACGGCTCTGGGCTGGGAGCGTTGTATTCCGGCAATTCCGATACCCTGGAAGTGGAGGTTGGAGCCAACCTGACCGTGCCCATTACCCGTCCGGGTTCTGCGGTCTTCGGGACCGATATGAATCCAGCATTGAACGACACTTTACTTGCGAGTACATCTTTAGCGGCTTTGAACGGTGGTACCGGAATTCCAGTGGGAACTTTTACTATTACAGATCGCGAAGGCAACGCCACCCTGATTGATACCACGGGGATGACGACGGTCAACCAATTGATTACCGCCATCAACACCGCGATTCCGGCTATTAATGTCACCGCATCCCTGAACGCAGATAAATCAGGTCTCCTGATTACCGATACGACTCTCAGCGATGACATTATACAGTCCTTAACTGTTACCGAGGGAAGTGGTACCACCGCACAGAGCCTGGGTATATTGAGTCAGAATGATGGAAATATCGTTGGGTCGGATTTGAATCCCGTTCTAACGGGCACCACTTTAATTACCGATTTGAACGGGGGCAATGGACTGATGCTAGGGCAAATTGATATTATCAACGGTGCACTTATGGCGACGGTTGATTTGAGTGGCGCTGTAACCGTCGGCGATGTACTGGACGCTATCAATCCCCTGCCACTACCGGACCCGGGCGTGAACGTCATAGCCAGTATCAACAGCCAGGGCAATGCCCTGCAAGTCGTTTCCAACGACCTCACGACCACAGCCGTCATCAGCGAGGTGGGAGGTGGAAGTACAGCCTTCCTACTGGGAATAGGCGGCGGCAATGTATTTACCGCTCTCGATACGTTGAGGGAGGCTTTGG
>JAUVMD010000024.1 GCA_030600405.1 Nitrospirota bacterium | reverse complement strand
GGTGAAATGGCTTTTTTAAGTAATTTTCTTCAAATTAACCCCAAATCATCCCCATAGACAGGAATATTTTCTCCAAAATGGTGGTTTTTTTGAAAAAGACTCAGAAAACCTTACAATTCTGCTTTTTGGGCCTTTCGCGACTCTCCATTTGAAGTTATAATCCCCCTCTTTAAAAAAGCCATGAATACTAAAAGAACAGCTATTTATCCGGGAACTTTTGATCCCATTACCTTTGGTCACTTGGACATCATGGGGCGCGCCCTGGGCTTGTGCGACCGATTGATCGTGGCAGTCGCGCTGAACCCTAAAAAGAACCCTCTATTTAACAGTGATGACCGGGTAGGATTTATCAAGCAATCCGTCCAAAACCTTACAGGGGTTGAGGTGTTACCTTTTGATACACTCCTCACCGATTTCGCCGGGTTGCATAAGGCCAACATTATTATTAAAGGATTGCGGGCCGTTTCCGATTTTGAATACGAACTGCAAATGGGACTGATGAACCGCAATCTGAATGATAATATGGAAACCGTCTTTATGATTCCCAGTCAGGAGTTTTCGTTTCTCAGTTCCAGTTTTGTAAAAGAGATCGCCAAACACGGAGGCGACGTCAGCAAAATGGTTCCCAAGTGTGTCCAGGAAGGTCTCTCTAAAATCTCCTCATGAAGTTTGCACAACGAATTCAAAATATCCAGCAGTCTATGACGCTTGCCATTTCCGCCAAGGCCCAAGCTCTAAGAGAGCAGGGGATTGATGTGATCGGATTTGGCGCAGGTGAGCCCGACTTTGCCACTCCGGAAAATATCAAACAGGCGGCGATCGACGCCATCCACAATAATGATACGCATTACACCATCGTCAGTGGCACCCATACCCTGAAGGATGCCATTATCGAAAAGTTCGATCGCGATAATGGATTGGCTTATGACCGTAAACAGATTGTGGTTTCCTGTGGAGCAAAACATTCCTTTTACAATCTGGCGCAAGTACTCTGGGATGCCGGCGACGAAATCATCATTCCCGCTCCGTATTGGGTGTCGTATCCGGACATGGTGGTACTGGCCAACGCCTCACCTGTGATCGTAAACACAGAGGAATCGTCTGGATTTAAAATCACGGCGGAGCAACTGCAACAAGCCGTCACAAAAAAAACGCGCGCGCTGGTTTTGAACAGCCCTTCCAATCCCACCGGTTCGGCCTACACTAAAAAGGAATTGGAAGCGCTGGCGGAAGTGATTTTAAAAAATAAGCTGCTGGTGATCTCTGATGAGATTTACGAAAAAATTGTGTTCGACGGTTTCGAACATGTCAGCATCGCTTCCTTAAGCGAAGAAATGCAGCGCAAAACTATCGTCATCAATGGCGCGTCCAAATGTTTTGCGATGACGGGATGGCGCATCGGTTATCTGGCGGCGGAAACGGACATCGTCTCCGCCATAACCAAACTGCAGGGGCAATCCACTTCCAATCCCACATCTATTTCGCAGGCCGCCTGTGCGGAAGCCTTGACCGGCGAGAAAACTCCCGGCGAAATAATAAAGATGGTAACGGAGTTTAAAAAACGGCGCGACACTCTAATGGACTGTTACGCCAAAATAGAAGGTATCTCCTGCCCTAAACCGGTCGGTTCTTTTTACACCTTCCCGGACTTTTCCGCAGTGCTCGGTAAACAATGGAATGGCAAAACAATAAAAGGATCTCTCGACGTCGCAGAGTTTTTAATCGAAGAGGCCAAGGTCTCGCTGGTACCCGGCATTGCCTTCGGTGCCGACAACAACCTGCGTCTGTCCTTCGCCACCTCCATGGAAAATCTCAATGAGGGAATGAACCGGATTGAAGCCGCACTCAATACACTGCACACCTAATCGAACCTACCCGCCCCTCAAGGACGGTTGCTTCCATATATCATTTAAGGGATAATCTTTAGGAACAGGGAGAGTGGTAACGGTATGGCCGCCCAGGTGTCAGACGTTGGCTTTGGATGAGGACGCTTCCTTTTCGGCAGTGTCCAAGGATTGCTTGTAAACTTGGAGTTGAGCTTCAATTTTAGGGCGGCACCGCTTGGCTTTGCAGTTGCCGGTACCTACGCGGATGGCCCGTCGCAGGGCTTCAAATGATAGACTGCCTTCCCGAATGGCTTTCATTATGGTGCCTCCAGTCACACTCCGGCAAATGCATACCTTTTTGAAGTTGCTAATCATTTGTTTTTGAGAACTCAACCCGGATTTCCTTTAATTAAGGGAAACACTCCAACCCTAACACTATATCTGATAGCGGGAAAATCACCTAACGCTAATCCCCCTCTCCTATGAAGGATTACCTGAAGGCAATCATAAGCGGCCTCCTTTTGGCCTTTGCCTTTCCCAGATTTAATCTGGAATTTCTTGCCTGGCTCGCCCTTGTACCTTTACTTTTCGCTATTTATCCCGGTAATGCGCGGCGGGCCATGAAGCTCGGTTTTGTGGCCGGACTGGTTTTTTACTTCATTACCCTCAGTTGGGTGATCAACACTCTCGTCAACTATGGAAACATCCCCACGGTAGTGAGCTGGCTGATCCTGAGCCTGCTGGTGGCTTATTTAAGTTTGTATATGGGCCTGTTCGCGTATCTGGTCAACCGATTTGGCAAGGGCAATCCGGTTAATATTTTTCTCCTGGCGCCGGTCACTTGGACAGCCCTAGAGTATCTACGATCCACGCATTCCATATACGGGTTTTCCTGGCAGGGCCTGGGCTACTCTCAGTTTCAATCACTTCCGGTCATTCAAATGGCGTCCATCACTGGAGTGTACGGCATCAGCGCGTTGATCGTATTGGTGAACGCCGGGTTGTTCGTCCTGCTCCATCCCTCGTTTGAAAAGTATCCCGCCTGGCAGAATTACCGGAAGCGGATCGGCGTTTCCACCTTACTTTTCTTATTGTTTTGCGTGGGATACGGGTGGTGGACCCTGAGTCAGGCTCCCGTCTACGGCATCCCGCCAGTCCGGATAGGTCTCATTCAAGGCAATATTCCGCAAAAAATGAAATGGGATCCAGCCTACCGCAACGAAGTCCTCCGCCGCTACCGGAATCTGACTTTTGAAGCGGCGGTATTCAAACCGGACCTGATGGTATGGCCAGAGGCGGTCACGCCTTTTTACTTCGGCCGCGACTTTGCAGGCACCCAATATGTCCTCGACACGGTGCGCCAGGCGCAGACCCCAATAGTCCTGGGAAGCCCCGCCGCTAAAGAAACCGGAAAGGAACTTGCTCTTGGCAGAAGTGAACCACTCCGACTGTATAACAGCGCGTATTTTCTTTCCGGCCATGGAGTACAGCTGGGACGTTACGATAAAATTCACCTGGTGCCGTTTGGTGAGTTTGTTCCATTCCGTTCCATCCTGTTTTTTATCGACAAAATGGTGGCGAACATTGGGGACTTCGAACGGGGCGAGGAATCGCAAGTATTTCAATTGGGGGATTACGGATTTGCTGTGTCCATCTGCTTCGAAATCATATTTCCAGATCTGGTCCGCCGGCCTGTCAAACAGGGTGCCGGCTATCTCATCAACATCACCAACGACGCCTGGTTCGGTAAGAGCGCCGCTTCGTATCAACACATGAGCATGGTTGCCATGAGGGCTGTCGAAAACCGTGTCCCCATTGTACGCGCCGCTAATACCGGAATTTCGGGAACCGTCGACGCTTTTGGCCGGATTGTCGATGCCACCGAAATTTTTGAGGAAGACTGGGTCATCGCCGAAATTCATCCGCTGACTTCAAAACCTGGATTTTATTCCACCTACGGCGATGTCTTCAGTCAGATGTGCCTGGTATTGGTACCCCTTTTTGCGTTTATGGGAAGCCGGTCGCGGCCTCCCGATACCTTCGGCTGGGTTTGATGGCGGTAGGATCCACCAGATGCGCCCAAGGCCCTAAATTTTTCATTGCCATCAAAGAACATTCTGGTCAGAATAATAGGACCTGCGCTTAGGAGTAATGGGAATGAATGAACAGGAAATCCCGCCGCCACAGAAACGCCCGGTGGCTTTTAAAAGTAAAAAACAGATCAAGGAAGAATGGGCCAAACTCGATCTGCCGGATCTTGACGACACCGAAGAACCCACCGCAGAACATTCCGCCCTCGACGAAATTTACCAGGACGATATCCACGGCCTGGGTAATGAATAATAGTTTTCTCCTGCTTTAAATCCTCCCATTATTTGTTGGAGACGTCCTTGAAACCACCTCCAGTCTTTTCCTTTATATCGCTATCAATCGCGCCCCTGCTTTTCTTTTATCTATTGAATATTAACGTCGCAATTGCGGCTCCCTTGCAAGGATCCGGGATGGTACGGGTTCCCGCCGGGATATTGGAGTTTAATAAAGATAAAAAGAAAATCCCGGTCGATACCTTTTTCATCGACCGGTACGAAGTCACCCAGGAACAATATGAAAAGGTAATAGGAGAGAATCCGTCTTTCTTCAAGGGAGCCCCCCTCCCGATAGAGAATGTGAACTGGCACGATGCCGACACTTACTGCCACAAAGTCGGCAAACGCCTGCCCACTGAATGGGAATGGGAACACGCCGCGCGCGCCGGATCGGCCACACGTTTTTACTGGGGAGACGCGATGAACGACGCCTACGCCTGGTACAAAAGCAACTCCAATAAGCACACGCATCCGGCGGGTGAAAAAAAACCGAATGCCTACGGACTGTACGATATGTCAGGAAATGTGTGGGAATGGACGGCGAGCGATCACGAGCACGGCGGCAAAGTCCAACGCGGCGGGTCGTGGCGCAATAACGCCATCAGCCAGCGCTCTGGCCACCGCATCCTGAGTAACCCCATCTACCGCTACCACTACGTCGGCTTCCGCTGCGCCCACTCCGCAAAACCCGAATAGCACCCAAATAGTTATAATACGAATTCTGACTAGTTATAATCTATACATTGTAGGTTATAAATTGATGAACCCCCGTATATAGTAGTTCTAAAACGAATTTTGGATAGTTATAAAGGGCTGGGCCGTGGCGAGGTAACGAAACAGCTTTATCACCCACCGACCACGCGATTCAAAACCAATTTCACGTTTTTGGCGTCGGCGTTTGTTTCGAGGGAGCCTTCGATGTCGCCCGGTGCGGCGCTGGCGTTGCCGTCCTGGTCGAGCCGCACGGTTAAAGTAATCGGCCCGTCAAATTCCGCACCGGGCATCATGGTGTCGGACTGGCCGATGGTAAAGGAATGCGGCAGTTGGGTGGTGAAGATGCGTTTCACCGCCAGGGGCGGGCCGCGTTTGACGCCCTGGGGACGGGCGAACAGGAACAGGATTTTATTGGCGGGCAGTTGCGCCTTGAGTTTGGGGTCGAGGGAAATGGTGCCGGTGACTTTTTTCCCTGTCTCCTCCAGCACCTGATTCAGTACCAGCGTCACTCCTTTCTGGCCGGTGGTCACGTCCAGTGAACCGGTAATGTCTCCCGCACCGGCACGGGCGTTGCCGTCGCGGTCCAGCCGGGCGGTCAGGGTGAGCGGTCCGTCGAAACCGTCCTGGGTCATCACGGCATCGGCGGGACTGATGGAGAACTCCTGCGGCAGTTGGAAGAAGGTCATTTTTCGTACCGCCACCGGCGGCCCGGAATCCACTCCCTGTGTCCGCGCATAAATGAACAGCACCGACCCCTCGGGAATGCCCGCCTTTATTTTCGGGTCCAAAGTGACGGTTCCGGTCACGGCCCTGGCCTGCAGAGCTGGATCGCTCTGCATTTCCAGCTTCTTGACCACGGCTGGGTGGCCCCTGTGCTCCTTCAGTTCACTGTCACATCCGCCGATAAGCAAAAAGAGCCCAAAAATCAAAGATAAAATGGCCCAGTTGTTCAAAAATAACCTCCAAATAGCTAATATATAGTGTATAGTTGAATCCTTAATTATATCTCTGCATCTTATGTGTGAGGGAAACGCATCATTATATACCTATTAAGGACAAGTTCACTAGATTGTAACGGCCTGGGGGCCGTTTCCTGGCTTGTTTTTCCGGTAGGAAAGCGAGGAGGCAAAGCATGTTTTATCCTGTAAAAATCAAGGACGGCAAGGGGAAGGTCAAAAAAGTTCTGCCCAGCAAAAAACTGAGCAAGGATTACTGGGACAACTACTTTGGCGGACTCAAGAGAAAGGTTCCTCTAAACCTGAAAAGGAAAGCCCAGAAAGCTAAAGACGATCCGAACCTGAATAATGACGGGTTGGGTGAATCTGCGGACAAAGACGAGTATTCTCTGGATTAAATCTTAGGTGACAGGGTTCCGCCCTGATTCTGAATAAGCCAGGCGAGAGTTTTTAACTCTCGCCTTTTTCTTTTCCCTCCTGCCCTAAGGGGGAACGGGTTGACCTTTGACGGCTCTCGATGATCACCCAGCACAATTTAGGGGTTTAATTTACCCGCGGCGCTTCGCCGGGCGGAGGGACTCCGCTTATTTCTTTTTGCGAAACCGGGCGGGAGCAGTTTGTTTCCCCTGCATCTCCTGCCGGTAGTCGATTCCCTCCAGCTTGATGAACCGGCACATTTCCGCCAACCGTGAATAAATCCGCTCCCCCACTTTGTCCTGCAGGGTCTCTTCCGATGCCAAAGGTTGCCGGTCGTTGCTCGAATCGTGTGTCTGGTCCGAATAGTTGGTCGTAAATAAGGTAATCTTGTCGGCGGCGTTGTAACGGCTGGAAATGATCTGATCGAGCATGGTCAATTCCCATTCAGTATTGCGGCCTTTGGCCAATTCGTCGATCAGCAGAATCGGCGCGACGACATAAGGGTTAATGATCGCTTGTTCGGAAAGGTCATGGGAATAACCGAAACGAATGTCGGACAACAATTGGAAAAAATCCACAAATTTGCAACCCGCTTTTTTTTCCAGAATCAGCATCTTAATGACGGATACTGCCAAATGGGTTTTGCCCAGTCCCGGCCGTCCCATAAACAACAATCCCTGTTTCGATTTTCCGAAATCCTGCACGAAATCCCGCGCCTGTCGTAATGCAAATTTCTGGGAAGCATGTATCGGATGATAGGTGTCCAATTTTGTCGATGCAAATTTCCCAGGGATGCCGGCCTCCCCCACTTTCTTCAATCGATGCACCAACCCGGCGCATACGCATTCACGCAGGGACGTGATACCGGTTTCATCTTCTATATAAACGTGGCCGCGTCCTTTACACTCCGGGCAATTAAAGCACGCACACAACTCACCCTGCAGTTGCCCCTTATAATTAGTCAGGATGTAATGGGAACCGCGGCACTGGGCACAGATTTCAGTATCAGCTTTATTCCTGATTCCGATGGATATCTCTTTCGGGTCAGGGGTTGTTACTTTGGTTTTGGTCTGAGTTTTAGCCCTAGACGAGGCTTTCCCTTTTGTAGTCGTCATCGTGCGGCCCTCTGTAATTCCTGCTCGATAAAATCCTGGATGCGGGTCAACGACCATTTCGGGTTGGGCGACCGTTCCTGCTTGCTCACCTTCTCGTAACCCGATTCTATGGCGCGGCACAGCCTCTCGACCGGAATCCCCTGTTCCTCCCACTGACTGACCAAATGATAATCGCTGGCGGAAAGGTGGAGGCCCGAATCCTTGAGCGACAGGAAAAACTGCTCCACGGTCGTCAGGTAATTCAAATTATTTTTTTCAATCAGGCTCATTGGAAAGATTTCTGAAACAAAAACAAAGGTGGGTGAGTGGGATGATCTTACTTTTTGCCGGGCGGCTTTTCAACCTTTAAAACGGACCCCCTGCCGGGGGAGGGAATTTGCTGACCTTTTTTGTTGACCTTTAACGGCTTTCGGTGATCCCTTGGCACAATTCAGGGTTTGAAGTTTGCTCCGGGTCTTGCCCGGCTTCACCGGAAGGCTTGGCGACTTGGACCAGGTTGCGGATCATCGCCGTTTCGTCGCAGTGATCCTGCTTTCGGCATCCCTGACAATCTTTCCAGATTTTGTCGGGGAGTTGATCCATGTTGATGATGTGAAACCCGAGTTTCTCGAACAGGGGCATGGCGTAGGTCAAGACGAAGATGCGTTCGCAGTCCGTCAGTGTGGCCTGCACAATGCACGCGTTGACCAGGGCAGTACCGATACCCTGCCGATAATAGTCGGGAAGCACAGCGAGCGACCGGACTTCGACCAGGCTCCCCGGGCCAAAATTGAGTCCGCAGGCGCCGGCAATGCGTCCGTTCTTTTCCGCGATCAGGAAATCCCGGATATGGGTGCACACATCCTCCCGACTCCGGAACAACATTTGACCCTTTTCCGCGTGGACATTGATCAAATGCACAATGCCATCGGCATCTTTTAAAGTCGCTTTTCGAATCTTCATACTGTGAGTGCTTTGTCCTTCTGCTTTTGGGCCTTTTCCAAGGCCTCCCCAGCCGCCGCCAATAAATCGGCCGGAGACTCGATATCCTTGCCGGGGGTGGCGGCCACTCCAAAAATAATCCGCACGCAATCGTTTTCCAGTTCTGGAAACATGTGATTTATCAGGATTTTTCGGATGCGTTGAGCGATTTGCCCGGCACCCTGTTCCGATGTATCCGGCAGTAAAATCAGAAAATCTCCCGCGCCGCAGCTGATCATAATATCGCCCCCGCGGCTGTTCTCCGCAAGCACTTTCCCAGCTTCCTGCAGGACCTTCTTGATGCGTGATTTCCCATAAGTATTCACGAGTTCCTCAAAAGAGTCAATGTGCATTTTAATGAGAGACAGGCTTTTACCGTAACATTGAGCCCAGCCGAATTCGCGGCGCAGAACGGGGTCGAGATAAATCTCATTGTAAAGCCCCGTATTGGAATCCAGCACCGGCTGGTTTTTCATCAGGTCGAGCAACAGAATGTTTTCGATGGCAATGCCGAGTTTTTCGGCGGTGCGTTCCAGAAGATCGGTGCGCAGTCCTTCGTGAAAATGGTGCGGACTTTCGCTTCCCAAGGCCATGGCGCCGATCAGATTGCCGTGCAGTATGATCGGGATTAACGCTTCCGATTGAATGTTCAATTCTGAAATTGCGCCAAAAATTCCCGAGGCCTCCGTCATCTCCGCCCGGAGAACAGGCTTGAGATCGGTACTAAACCAGCCGGCAACGGTATCCGTATCGACAAATTGCAAACCGTCCACTGAATTTTTTGCCAGACGTTCCTTCAAGCATCGTTCCATCAAGTGCTTGTCCCCATCCATCAAAATAATTTGAACTCCCGGAATTTTAAAGCGTTTGATAATCTCCTCGCGCAACTGCCCGATCATCTGGGAAAAGTTGAGGCTGTACATGATGATGCGGTCGATCTCGAACAGGTTTTCCTGGATTTTCTCATTGGCCTGGGAGATTTCCATGAAGCTGACCAGCTGGTTTTTCATGTTCTCTTTATCTTCCTGCGCCCGCTTCAGAATGCGGTCGGCGATGTTCAGGGTTTTGACCGGTTTGAGAGGCATATCCTCCGAAGCGATGGATTGAATCCGGGCTAGCAGTTCCGGGTACTGGTTGAAAAATTCAGGATGATCGTTCAGATACAGGGCGATTTGATCGTTTTTCATGGCGGAGAGTCCTTAACTTTTTGATTTTTAAAGGCCTGCAAAACACGGATTCTTTCCTTCGGTAGCTTCAAGCAGGAAAGCCCCAGCGAAAGATCCATGCTTTCTCTGTTTAGACCCATAATGCACATTAAATCAATAATTTATGAGCCTTT
>JAUVMD010000231.1 GCA_030600405.1 Nitrospirota bacterium | reverse complement strand
CCACATCGAAAAACTGATAGGCAAAAATTTGGGCGCCCAGGGTAATGGTGTTTTGGGAATCTTTTTTGAAACCCTTATCAGAAGGAGCCAGAGGATCTTTGGCTTTATAGGAAGAGTCGGACTGGGAAGGAGGGCGGCGATCCTTTTTGATTCCCCCTTGATATTTCTCCAGCTCCTTACTCAATAAGTTCCACTCTTTCGAATGTTCCAAAGAGATTTCAGTCAGGGTATGTTCCATATACTTTGCGGGTGGACAGCCGGTTAATTGTTCAAAAGCCGCATTGGCGTATTCGATCTTCAAATCGGGGCCTACAATTAAAATGACTTCCGGGACGCACATCAAGATACTGTCGGTATATTTCTTGAGATAAATCACTTCCTGGGTTTTGGCTTCCACCTGGTGTTCCAGGCCGGAAAACGTTTGCTGCAACAGTCCACTCATGGTATTGATTTCTTCCGCGAGGGATTCGATTTCATCCCCGGTTTTAATTTCCAGCGGTTCCACCGTTTCCCCGCGGCCGATGGATTCCGCCGCACGTTGCACTTGCTGGATGGGGCGCACGATCTTGTTGGCCGCCAGAGAACCCATGATGACGATCAAAAGAATGGAAAACATTCCGGCGCCCGAGACCCAGGTCAGTAGGTTTTCGGTCGGAGCGAACAGTTCGTCGGAAGCCTGCCAGGCAAAAGTGAACCACCGCTGATTGCTGGAGGCTAAAGTGTGTTGGCTCGTTTTTTCAAGGGGAGAGTAGCCGATGATGGAAATATCCTCGCTGCCATGGCCATCTCCCTGGGTTTCAGCCCAGGCGTTCGACGGGCCGGTGACGGCTTTAACCAGTTTGGGGTCGGCCAGTTGGTGTCCTGTGGGTAAAATTGGGCAGTTGAGTACCACGCCATTGGAATCAATCACCATCACGTGGCCGGTTTCACCGAAGGTGATGGTTTCAAGAGCATTGATAAAAAAATCTTTGGCGATATACACCCGGTGCAACACGCCAGCAACCTGGCCTTCATTGTCTTTGATGGGTACCGCCAACTCGAAAGTGTAGCGCTCTGTCCGGGTGTCCTGCATCAGGGGACCGAAAAAGGTTTCCAGTTGCCCGGCCATGATTTTTTTCCATGAAGGAAGTTGGGAGTTCACGTAGCCGGGATGAAAATTGATACTGGAAACCAGCAATCCCTTGGCGTTAATGATAAACAAGGCCAACGTATTTTCGGAGGCATGGGGGTCGGTCTGCAAAAAACGCTTCAAGACTTTGCTCGCGTTATTGGTGGTGGGCGAAAGGGATTGAGGTTTTTGATCGCTCCATGCCTGGGATTGTTGACGGATTTCCTGGTCGATTTTAGAAGGAGGAATCTGTTTCAGATATTTGTTTTGTTGCGTGACCCAAAGCACCAGCGTGGGATGACCAGCTAGATGAGTGATTTTATGAATTTCCTCCTTCATCACGAGGTCGATTTTAGTGGAGGTTTCGTAAGCCAGGGCCTGGAAGCTGGAACCTATCACCTGGGTCAGCGATTTGTTGCCCTGCAGGTAGGAGAAAATCATGGCCAGGATCAACGGTACGGTTCCAACCACGATCACGATGGCTATCAATTTGTTTTTTAACCCCATACGCAAAAAAGAAAAGGAAGGGTGCGCGGATTTTGACTTTCCGGTCATTAGTCGCCCTGTTTGGGGTGAGCGGGAATCTTTCCGATACCCGTCAAAATCAATATAGGCCCGGGGCCTTGAATTTTCACGCTTTTTACAAAAAAAGTGGCTCGGTTCTGGTCCAAGGCCTATTTTTGTGATAAGGTTAGCGCCTCGTCCATGAGGGGAAAAGACGAATATAAGCATCGAGCATGATCGATGCATGTGCAACTTTATTACAATAAAACTAAGACCTATTAGAAACTTTTGTGAAGGGGGTTCCCATGGCATCAGGGAAAATTCTGGTTGTGGATGATGAAGCGGACGTTCGGGATGTGATTAAGTTGCAGTTGGAACAGAGAGGGCTCAACGTATTGGAAGCGGTGGACGGGCAGGACGCCATCGACATTCTAAAATCCGGAAGTAATATGATGAATGTTGGGGTGATCCTGTGCGATATTCGAATGCCCAAGGTCAATGGGGTGGAATGCATTCAATTTATTAGAGAACAAGCACCGGGAATTCCCATAGTTGTCATCACCGGATATCCAGATACGGAACTGGCGTCTGATTTAATGAAAAAGGGTGTTAAGGATTACTTAGTCAAACCTGTGGAAAAAGAAAAACTATTAGCGGTGGTGGACGCGCATATCTCCGCCGGGAAAGAATTTAACTTTTAATCGATAACGACCTCCGGGTTGAGTAAGGTAAGGCTTTGCAATCTGTACGGTTGCAAAGCCTTTTTTTTTCGTCTACATTGGTCTTTCCTTATGAAAATGATCAAATGTTACATGCGGTTCGAGAAGCTGGATGAGATCAGGGAAAAGCTGTTTGCCCTGGGGGTTCCCGGTATGTCCGTGTCCGAGGTCAAGGGGATCGGCAAACCCCTGAGCCAGATGCGCTCCGACCCCGACCCTGAAAAATGCAAGGTCCCTCAATTTCACCACCGGATCGAAATTAACGTCGTTTTGGAGGATGAAAGTGTTGATGAGGTAGTCGACGCGATGGTGTCCACTCTGCATACTGGCAACCTGGGAGACGGCAAAATTTTCATCCTGCCGGTTGAGGAAGCCATCCGGGTGCGTACCGGGGAGAAGGGCACACAGGCCTTATATTGAGCTTAATCCCGAATAGGAGTTATCGGTTTTAATCCTGCAAACTTTCGATCCCCGACACCGGTCCATGTTCATGTCCCTGATTGCCGATAACCTTGCTACTGTTAAAGAACGCATGGCCGAGGCCGCCCGCAAAGCGGGACGCGACCCGCAGGAGGTTCGCTTGGTTGCGGTATCCAAAACCGTTCCCGTCGAACGCATTGCCGAAGCGGGTGAGATTGGCGGATGCGTGTTCGGGGAGAACAAGGTTCAGGAAGCCCAGGACAAAATCAAAACTCTGGGGATGGGATCCTATCACTGGCATTTCATTGGGCATTTGCAGAGGAATAAAGTAAAGTATATTCCCGGGCTGTTCGAGTTGATTCATTCAGTCGATAATTCGGAACTGGCCGAGGAAATTCACCGGCACAGTATGAAACATGAATTGGTCACGCCGGTGTTGATTCAGGTCAACGTGTCGGGTGAAACCAGCAAGTCGGGAGTGGCTCCCGACGATTTGGAAGAATTACTGGAAATGGTGGTTTCTCTCAATGGGATTTCCGTCCGGGGGTTGATGACGATTCCCCCGTTCGATCCGGATCCCGAAAAGTCCCGAAAACATTTTGCCGCGTTGCGGCAGTTGCGGGACCGAATACAGAAGCTGGATATCGAAAATAGTTCCATGGGCGAATTATCCATGGGCATGTCGAACGATTTTGTAGTGGCCATTGAAGAAGGCGCCACCTGGGTGCGGGTGGGTACCGCCATTTTCGGGGCGCGGGACGGTCGCTGAAATAATATTGATGCAGGAGACGATGTTGTGCTGAAGAATAAAAAAATAGGTTTCATCGGAGGCGGGAACATGGCCGAGGCCATGATCAAGGGCCTCTTG
>JAUVMD010000340.1 GCA_030600405.1 Nitrospirota bacterium | reverse complement strand
GGGTTGAGTGCTACTTTTTTGAGCCCTTCTTTTTCCTCTTTAGTTTTGGACGCGTTATTTTTATTGATCGGCCACAAGCTCATCAATCGATACTTGACTCCCGTATTTTTCGAATTTACAATTTTTGAGGACATCATCAAAAATTGGGCGGGCAGGGGAAGGTTGTTATTTTTTTCCCATTTTTCAGAAGCCTGCAAGGAAACTGTTTCGCCCAGACGTTCGACAATGTATTGCGAATAAATGGTCCGGTCGGTTTCAATGACAGCATGAATATAATCGGCCGCAAGATGGGCGGGTATGGCTTTTTGCTTTTGACGGGACTGGGCCTCAGAGCCGGACAGGGAGACTAGAAAGAATAAAGAGGTCAGGCTTACAAAAAGGGATTTTACCTTAAGCATGGCGGCACCTCCCTAGTGTCTCATATGGAAATTTCTGAAATGCGCCGATGGCTTACTTATACCGGAATATTTTTGAAAATAAAAGCCTAAATTTATTCCTGTGAGGACCCACCCTGCGCCAAACCTCTTATGATATCCAGCTTGCCGACTATTCCCAGTATGTTTTTGCCATCCACTACTGGGATCGAATGAACACCTTTTTCAGCCATCAGCGAGGCTATTTCATGGATGCCAGTATCTGGTGAAACAGTTACCACATTGGAAGTGTAAATATCCTCAACCTGGGTCGCGCTGTAACGCTTCACTTCTGCCTCGAATTTCTTATCACTCTCCAGATAAATGACGGCATCGAATAGGGCGATCACTGTAGGGATATGAAGATTTTTGCTTTGCTCGATCAGATTTTTTTCAGTGACAATACCGATCAGTTTTTCATCCCCGTCTACCACCGGAAATCCATTTACTTTGTATTGGATGAATAAATCTGATAATTTTTTAATGGAGGCATCTTTAGTGACTGTAATCACTTTCTCCGTCATAATCTCTTTGGCTGTAATCATTTAAGACCTCAATCTAGATTCCTGGAGTGGTTGTTTGTTTCTGACTGAATTTTGGTGTGGCTGAATTTTCTCAGCAGATATTCCCTAAGCATGGTGATTCGTTCGATAATTTTATTGAGAGTTCTGAAGGGAATTTCCTTTTGGGTTTTATAGCTTACGTAAATGGTAAAAATCAACAGGACGATATTAGGGATCCACACCGAAAAATAGGGATTGATCCTTCCGCTACGCCCGAAATTCTGCATAAGTACCAGGCCGACGTAATACATTAAGATAATGAGGAGCGCAAAAATAAATCCTCCAGATTTTCCGGATCGCCGAGAGGTGATGCCAAGAGGAACCCCTACAATTCCAAAAAGAATACAGGTTAGAGGGATAGAGAACCGCTTGCTCAATTCAACCTTTTCCACATCGTCCTGCCATCCACTTTTTTCATTTGCCTTAATCCGTTGTCTCAGTTCGGAAACAGACATTTCCCTGGGTTTCAGGAGTTGCTTTTTCTTGAGTTGGTCGGTTCCGGGGATATCCAGGGTCAAATCGTACCGATCAAATTTCATAATTTGATAATCTTCCCCTTGCTTGGCCAGATCATGGATGGACCCGTTTCTCAATTGGAGTTGGATTCTGAGGTTGGCCGGGTCCGTCAGAATAAAACCCTGCTCGGATAGAATGATTTTGGTGGACCCTTTAAAAGAACTGTCCGCAATAAAAACTCCTTTGAAACCATTCCGGCCCTTTTTCTCTTTGACCATTAATACCATATTGTCAAAATCACGGTTGAAAACGTTGGGTTTGATGTCGATATTGGCGCGGGTTTTTACAATCTCAAATATCATTTGCTTGAGCGCCTGATTGCCTGCGGGAAGCGCATAAAAAATGATGGCATTGGTAGCAAGGTAAGCAAGAAAAGAAAACAAGAGGACGGGACGGAGAAGATACATGAAACTCCAACCGCAGGATTTCATTACGTCAAATTCGCTTTCAGCCGAGAACTGGTTGAAAGTCACCACCGCTGCCACGAGAACGCTGATGGGAATAGTGATCGACAAAAATATCGGCGAAATAAAAAGCACCATCCGTCCCACCTCAAGCATCGTCAGTCCCCGGTTGAGGATTAGGTCTGTCATGAACATAGCCTTGTCGAGAAACATGACCATGGTCAGAAACATGGTACTCAGGGCGAAAATTTTAAGGGTTTCTGTGAAAATATAACGGTGGATGATTTTCATGGATGCTGGTAGAATCCCCGATGGTTGAAACCCCCGCCGGTTTCTATGAAGGCGGGAGGTCTTAAGTCCCTCGAATCAATTTATCATATCATTATACTATTTATTCATCTGCTCTGTTTAGGAAAATGGTGTTGAAGAAGGTTCCGGTCTCTTTTAATTCACGCAGTCGGCTCCCCGCTTGGTTGAGAACGTCTTTGCCTTCTGGTAAAAATTTTTTTCGCCTGCGCTCTTTAGTCCGGAAGCACCAACTGCATACCGTATGCGAATCAGCTTCCTGCCCCAATATTGGCGAATGTTGGGGGAAGGGAACATTGACCTTGATGATTCTAGGAGATCATTGTTCTCGCGCCTGCCGGTTTTGCGATGTTCCCACCGGTCAGATGTTGC
>JAUVMD010000251.1 GCA_030600405.1 Nitrospirota bacterium | reverse complement strand
GTGGCGGTCTTGCATGCCAACGTTGGAGGTCATCCGGACCATGATCCTTATGCGCCCTGTGCGGTGGACGACGTGGTGGCGCGAGGCATGGATTACTGGGCGCTGGGTCATATTCATTTGCGCGAGGTGTTGCGCGAGAGCCATCCGGCGATCGTTTACTGCGGCAATTCGCAGGGCCGGCACTTCAAGGAATCCGGTCCCAGGGGTTGTTGCCTGGTGACTTTGAATGAAGGCGCCTTACCCGATGTCCGGTTTGTTGCGACCGATACCATCCGTTTTGTCGAAAGCGCAGTGGACGTGTCCTCCTGTGCCTCGCTGGGCGCAGTGGTTGAGGAGATCATCCGCCAGTGTCAAACACTTTTGGATCAAGCCGAAGGCCGGAGCCTGGTGGTCCGCCAGACTTTGACCGGACGGACGGAAGTTCACACTCTTCTGCGCAAGGGCGGGACGTTGGAAAGTTTGCGGGACGAAGCGTTCCAAAGTTTTTCGGACCGGGGGTCCGGCCTGTGGCTGGAGTTCCGTTTGCAAACCCGCGGGGCGTACGATATCGACGCTATGAAACAGGGCAAGGACTTTATCGCGGATTTGATTGCACTGTATGACGGTAAGACGGCTCCGGGCATTCTCCCGGGATGCCGGGAATCCCTTCAAGCGCTGTTTCGATCCTGGGAAGGCGGTTACCTGCTTTCAGAATTGACCGATGACGAGCTACGGGAGATTTTAGACCAGGCCCGCAACCTGACCCTTGATATGTTGGTGAACTGTGACTGAGTATTAATTTTGAGACCGATCTAAATTGACTCCATGCAAATTCGAGAAATCCATATAGAGCGCTTTGGTATATTTTCGCGCCACCGTATAGTTCCGGTATCGCCGGGCCTGAACGTTGTGTACGGCAGGAACGAGTTCGGCAAGACCACCTTGTTGGAATTCATCCGCTGGGTATTATTCGGGTTCGAAAAAAAGCGGAAGGGAATGAACTCCTACACGCCGGTGGACGGCGGCGAGCATTTGGGAACGCTGATGTGCGAAATGGCCAACGATGAGCGGATTTTTATTTCCCGCACCGGAGGCACTCTGGAAGGGCAGGTGACGGTTCAGGCGGCAGACCGGGAGGGGTCGGGTCAGGCTCATCTGGAAACATACCTCGGGCATGCATCGAGAAAAATTTTCAAGAACATTTACGCCTTTGCACTGGATGAATTGCAGAATTTGGATTCACTTATGGAGGAAGAGATCAAAAACAAAATCCTGGGCGCCGGGATGGGTCTGGGCCAGGTGTCGCTGACCGAAGTGGAAAAGGAAATTCGCGAAAAACAGGATGAATTGTTTAAGCAGAGGGGAAGGTCTGACCGAGTCTTGGATAAGACGTACCGCGAGATCAGAAAGCGGGAGGAAGAACTTCGCGCCCGGTTCAACGAAGTGGACCAGTATGATGAGTTGAATAAAAAGATCGAAGCTCTGGAACAGGCCCGCAAGAAAGGGGAATCCGATATGGGGCAGTTGGAATCGCGCCGGCGGACTCTGGAGGTGAGGCGTGAATTGTTCCCCGATTTTATCGACCTCAAGGACAAGGCCGCCCGGGAGAAAGAACTGGCCGGGGTTCCTGCGATGGAAGAAGAGAGCATGCTGGTGTTTGAAAAGGTCCAGACAAAAATTGAGGACTTGAGGCAACGGTTGGAAGAGGAAAAGGGCAAGCTCCATCAGCTGAAACTCCGGCGGGATCCGATTATCGTTAACCAACCCCTGCTCGATCGGGAAACCGAGATCATACAACTGCGTCAACTCACCGAGCTGGTTCGCTCCGCGCAGGCGGACAAACATGAGGTCTTACAGGAACGGGATCAACTGAGAGAAAAAATTCGTTCGGAAATTGATGGAATTAACCGAGATTGGGATGCAGACCGTGTGCTTACCCTGGAGTGGATCGATCCCGAAAAGCAGTTCGTTGAAAAACGGGAACAAGCTTTATTGCATTCGGAGCAATTTATTGAAAATGTCAAGAATCGGCTGGAACTTCACCAGGAACAACTCGTTACGGACAGCACCGAGCAGAATGATTTTCCCAAGGGTATCCGTGTGTCCTCCTGGGTTTTAATGGGAATAGGGGTATTGGGCGCCGGCTTTGCTTTGTTCTCGGCCAATATGGAACTGGGGATTTTTATGGGACTGATGTTGGCCTGCGGAATCGGCCTGTATGCCTGGGCATCTTTCAGCAGCCCTGACAGTGAAAAGGAGGATCTGCTGGACAATCTTTTGCGGAGTAAATTGGAAAAAGCGGAAAATGATCTAGAAGAGGAGAAGGAGGTCTGGGAGAAATGGGTGGAGGACAAGGGACTCGACCCGGAGACATCCATCGCTCTATTCAAGGAGATTCAGATTCGTGTGCGCGCTGTCAAGGAGTGGGTGCACCAGAAACAAAACCTGAATGAACGTATTGAGCGGATGAGGAAAAAGGAAGAGGAGGCGGAAGAATTGGTTGCCGCTCTTTCAGAATGTGTCAGTGAGGTGTACTTGGCGAAAGATTTGTTGATCAATATAGATATGTTATCCAAACACTTTGATGAAGCCAGGGAGGATTCTGGGAAATGCCAGGACCTGGATAGCCAAATTAATGAGCAGACCGGGCGCATAGAAGGAATCGTTGCCCCACTGGAAAGCCAGCAGGAGTCGTTGGACCATTTGCTTCAGTCGGCAAAGGTAGACAGCGAGGAGAGTTTTCTCCTTCAGTGGACCAGGGCGCAGGAAAAAAATGCGCTGGGGAAATCCATTCGGGAAATTCAAACGAGAATTCAAACGCGGGTGGGGCTGGGAGAGGTGTATCAGCGGTTTATGGAATCCATGCAGGATGCTGATCCCGAACAATTGGAGCAGGAGTTGGCGGATGTGTTGTTACGATTGAGCCGTGTTCATGAAGAGCAAAACCGGGTGAATCAGGAGATCGGGCAATTCCGGGGTGAAGCCGCTCAGCTGGCTTCGCGGGAGGATCTGGTTCGTCTGCACAATGAACTGGAATCCAAAAAAGAACAATTGATGAATGGAGCCCGCGAATGGGCGACGTTGACGCTGGCACTGGACATGCTCGATCAAGCCAAGATGCGGTATGAAAAAACCCGGCAACCTCAGGTGTTTCAGGCGGCAGGACGAATGTTTTCCCAGATCACCAACGGCAATTATCAGGGAGTAGAAAAACCGCTGGAGAGCGATGAATTCCGGATTGTGCAAGAGAATGGGGGATTCAAAAGCCCGGTGCAACTCAGCCGAGGCACCCGAGAGCAGCTGTATTTGTCAATGCGGTTTGGTTTGATCGAGGATTATGAAACCCGGGCCGAGCCGTTACCCATTGTGATGGACGATGTGTTCGTCAATTTTGATGACATCCGGCGCGAGCGTGTTCTG
>JAUVMD010000302.1 GCA_030600405.1 Nitrospirota bacterium | reverse complement strand
TCGGAACCCAGGACCTCAAACTCAAGCAGATCGAAAAGAAGTTCAACGTCCGCATCACCACCCGGGAAAACCATATCAAGATCAATGGCGAACTGAGGCAAGTCGAAGCCGTCGAGCGCCTGCTCCTGCAACTGCAGGAAATGATGGCCCAGGGTAACAGACTGCAAAACGGCGATATCAAATTCGCCATCCGGTTGGCGGCGGAAGACCCGGAAGTGAACCTGCAATCCCTATTCAGTGAGCGGGTCACCGTGTCCCCGAAAAAAGGATTCATCACCCCCAAGGGAACCCACCAGCGGGAAATGATCCGGGCGATCCGGGATAACGACATCGCGTTGGCCATCGGGCCGGCGGGAACCGGCAAGACCTATCTCGCAGTAGCGATGGCGGTGGAAGCTTTTCTCAAGCACCAATACCAGCGCATCATCCTGACCCGCCCCGCCGTGGAAGCGGGAGAAAAACTGGGCTACCTGCCGGGCGACATCGCCGAGAAAATTCATCCCTATCTCATGCCGCTGTATGACGCGCTGTACGACATGATCGAGTTCAATCAGGTCCAGCAGATGATCCAGGAAGGCTATATCGAAATCGCTCCCCTGGCCTACATGCGGGGCCGGACGCTCAACGACGCTTTCGTCATTCTGGACGAGGCCCAAAACTCCACGGTGCCGCAGATGAAGATGTTTCTCACCCGCTTGGGATTCCGCTCCAAGATGGTGGTCACCGGCGACATCACCCAGGTCGACCTGCCCAACAACACCCCGTCCGGACTGATTCACGCCAAGAATATCCTGAAAAAGATCAAGGGCATCCGGATCATCCATTTCACCGAAAAAGACGTGGTCCGCCACGAACTGGTCAAGCACATCGTCCACGCCTACGAAGAAGAGGGCACCTCTTCCTCCAATGGAAACTCCGGTGCCGATTCCGGTTGACCCTTCACCCCATCGGCCAGATATGGAAATCCTGCTCAGCAATAATCAAAACCAGCATCCCGTGGATTCCAAAGCGCTCCAGTCCCAGATCGGACAAGTCCTTGAAAAATTAGGGGAAACTCAATGCGAACTGAGCCTGCTGTTGACCGACGACGCCGAGATCCGCCAGTTGAACAAGACCTACCGCGACCGCGACCATGCCACCGATGTGCTATCCTTCCCTCAGGACGAGGATGCGGTCAACGAATCGGGGGACACCCTGCTGGGCGACGTGGTCATTTCGGTCGAAACGGCGGCCCGTCAGGCGGAGGAGCATCATCTCAGCTTCAATGAAGAGTTGATCCTGCTGGCCATTCACGGCATACTTCACCTGCTGGGCTACGACCACGAACGGTCCCCGCAAGACGCCCGCATTATGAAAGACAAAACCCAGGTAATTTTCGAAACCCTGTTTCCCGGCCGACGTCCCTCGGGAACCAGTAATTTTTGACCGTGACCACCACCAACCGGAGACCCGATTTTATGGAAAGCCTCTGGGCCCCTTGGAGAATGGAGTATATCGTGTCGGATAAAACCGCGGAGTGCATCTTCTGCACTGCCCCGCCGGCCAACGACGACCCCGCAAAAAAAATCCTGCACCGGGGCGAGCATACTTTTGTCATGATCAATATTTTTCCGTATTCCAACGGCCACTTGATGGTTTCCCCGTACCGGCACCTGGACTGCCTGACCAAGCTGAACGAGGCCGAAATAATGGAGAGCGGCAAGTTGATCCAGAAGTCCATGGACATCCTGCGCCAAGCCTATGCCCCCGACGGCTTCAACGTTGGATACAATATCGGTAAAAGCGGCGGCGCGGGGTTCGACACGCACCTCCACGCCCACATCGTGCCGCGCTGGACCGCTGACACCAACTTCATGCCGGTGCTGGCCGATACCAAGGTCCACCCGGAACACATCGAAGGCACTTACAACCGCCTGCAACCGCTGTTTCAAAACCTGACGTTTTAAGATGACTGAGACCATTAAAAATAAAAAGCCCGTACCCGACGAAACCCCGATGATGCAGCAGTACCAGAGCATCAAACGGGAATACCCGGACGCCATCCTGTTTTTCCGGATGGGCGATTTCTACGAGATGTTCAACGAGGACGCTAAAACGGCCTCCAAGATTCTTGAGATCGCCCTTACCTCGCGCAATAAAAACCAGGCGAACCCGGTCCTGATGTGCGGTATCCCGCACCATTCCTCCAATCTGTACATTTCGAAGCTGGTCAAGCAGGGTAAAAAAATTGCCGTCTGCGAACAAGTGGAGGACCCGAAACTGGCCAAGGGACTGGTCAAGCGCGAGGTCGTCCGCGTCATCACCCCGGGAACGGTACTCGAAGACCACCTGCTGGACCCGAAAAACCCCCATTACCTGGCCTCGATCTACATCGGACGCGACGGTACCGGACTGGCCGCGGTGGATCTGTCCACCGGTGAGTTCAAGGTAACCGAAATCCAGGACACCGCATCGCACAGTCTGCTGACGGATGAGCTGAGCAAACTGGACCCGCGGGAAGTCATCGCTCCTGAATCTCTCCTCAATGACGAAGGGTCGGGCATCACCGGGCTTGCCAATGGTCCATACTGCCTGAATCCCTGCGAGGACTGGACCTACAGCCACGGTGAGGCCTACCGGCATCTTACGGACCAGTTCAAAACCCACTCACTGGAAGGATTCGGCTGTGAACATCTTAAGAATGCCATCAGCGCGGCGGGCGCGCTGATCCGCTATCTGCGCGACACCCAAAAGTCCGCGCTGCAACATGTGAATACCCTGTCCACCTTCAACATTCACAGTTACATGTGGCTCGACCATGCCACGGTCAACAGCCTCGAGCTGGTGAAATCGAGCGACGGCGAACGCGAGCATTCCCTGCTCG
>JAUVMD010000152.1 GCA_030600405.1 Nitrospirota bacterium | reverse complement strand
TTTTTGGTTCCAAAATATTTGGAGGATGACCAGGGGCAAGCCATCCGCAATCATGTTCTCATCGAAAACCTGGAAGAAAAACTGGGAATTCATTCTTCTCCGACCGGGACCATGCTGTTCAAAGGAGCCGAAGCCTATTTGATCGGGAACGAAGGGGACGGCCTGAAACAAATGCTCTACCTGATGAATAAATCGAGATTGGGCATCGGCGCGCAAGGCCTTGGAATTGCCGAGCAGGCTTTCCTTGAATCCGCCGTTTTTTGCTCGCAAAGAAAACAATTCGGAAAATCCCTCGTCGAGCTTCCTTTGATGCAGGAAATCCTAGCCACCATGCGGATAGAAAACGAAGCGGTCACCAGCCTGATCTTTAAAGCTTATCATTACATTGACAAATATTTGGAGCTTAGGAAAAAAAATCAAACAGGAGAAATAACCCAAGCCGACCATGAGGCTTTGGAAAAATTTTACAAACGGGTCCGGATTTTAACTCCCATGGCCAAATACCGTGGATCCGAGTGGAGCGTCGCCGCTTCAGACATGGCGGTCAGCAATTTGGGGGGCTATGGGTATATCAGTGATTTCCCTGTGGAACGGTTGCTGCGGGACGCCAAAATTACGACCATTTACGAAGGGACTAATAATATGATGGCGCTGGATATTCAACGTTCCATTGCCAAGGAGTCTACTTTGGATGTTTTAATTGAGGATATCAAATCTCATTTGGAAGCCGTTACTAATGGTTCATTGATACCTTTTAAAGACCTGGTTTTTCAGGGAATGGAAAGCATCCATAGTGCCAGAGAAAATATATTGAACTCGGAAGACCCGGACACAGCTCAACAAATTGAAGCCCGGAGATTCGCCGAACTTCTAATCCGGGTGTATGAAGCCGGACTGATGCTGGAGGAAGCCCAATACCTGATTGACCAAGAGAACGATTGGAGGAAAGCGGTGATGGCCATGAAATATATCAGCGACAAGTTTCCCCACTCAACACAACCCATTACCGGTCAAATGTTATCCGTAAAATACTTTGACTCCATTTTCTATATGGAGAAATTGGAATCCCTCTCCCCCTAAAGCCCGTTCAGGGGCAGCCCGAGGGAGGGACCCCGATTCTCACCATTCCTTCAGAACGCTATAACCATATATAAACAATAGTCTTCAGAGATTTGATAACCTATCTTTCAGTTGCTTAATTGGCTTGTAAAACCTATATTAGGTAGGAGAGGGGGAGGAGACTTTTGAAGGTGTTCCATGCTTCCCTTGAAGAGACATACATATATATACGGTGCGGCACGCACCCCTATCGGTAAACTCAACGGCTCTCTGGCCTCCATCCCGGCGGTGGATTTAGCCGCTATCGCGATTCGCGAGGCACTTCAGAGAAGTGGAATTCCCAACGAAAAAATCAGCGAAGTCATTCTGGGGAACGTACTATCGGCGGGAGTGGGTCAGGCCCCGGCGCGGCAGGCCGCCCTTAAGAGTGGTTTATCCAATTCTATTGGCGCCACCACGATCAACAAAGTTTGCGGATCGGGTCTCAAGGCGGTGATGCTGGCGGACCAGGCCATCCGTTTGCAAGATGCCGAGTTTGTGGTGGCGGGAGGCATGGAAAGCATGAGTCAGGCTCCGTTTTTGCTCATGGAAGTTCGCCAGGGATACAAACTGGGAAACCGCACCCTGATCGACAGCATGGTGCATGAGGGATTATGCGACTCCTTTACCAATCATCATATGGGAGAAATCGCAGAGGCTCTGGCCCGCAAAGATTCCATCAGCCGGAAAGCCCAGGACGACTACGCCATCATGAGTTACCAGCGCGCCCGGGCGGCACAGGATCAATGTTATTTTTCGAAAGAGATTGTGGGGGTGCCCGTCACCCGCCGTGGAGAAAAAACGGTGGTCGAAAAAGACGAGCAACCCTACGCGGACAACCTTGATAATCTCCCAACCCTGTCCCCCGCTTTTGTCAAGGAGGGGGGAACGGTAACCGCGGGCAACGCTTCCAGCATCAATGACGGCGCGGCGGCCCTGGTGTTGGGTCCCGAGGATACCGATTTCCAGCCGATGGCGCGGATCACCGCTCAAGCCACGCATGCCCAGAAGCCGGAGGAGTTTCCCATTGCTCCCGAAAGGGCCGTCAAAAAACTCCTGGAGCAGTGGCAGGTTTCACTGAACGATATCGATCTTTTCGAAATCAATGAAGCGTTTTCCGTATCCACCCTGGCCGTGTGCAACCGGCTGGGCCTCGACTTGGAGCAAGTCAATGTTCATGGCGGGGCGGTGGCTCTGGGGCATCCCATTGGGGCGTCCGGCGCCCGCATCCTGGTCACCCTCCTGAATGCGTTGAAAATCAAAAACCTGAAGCGGGGAATCGCCACGCTTTGCCTGGGCGGTGGAGAGGCGGTCGCTTTGGGGATTGAAATGATCGAAAATTAGAACCCGTGGGGGGGACTAGTTTTATTTCGAGAGAAATGCCAATGAATGCACCAAAGTCTCCTGGAATCGAAAAAGAAGCTATCCAGGAAAGCAATAATACCATTCTTGATAAGGAGCGTTATCTGGTCTGTGAGGGCCGTGTTCATTTGACCGGTATTCAGGCCCTGGTCAGGCTTCCCCTGGACAACCTTCGGCTTCTAAAAAAAATCTTTCCCCGTAAACGATTTGCCTACTTCATCTCCGGTTATGAAGGCAGTCCCTTAGGTGGACTGGATATCAATTTAAGAAAAATTTATCCCATTCTTAAAGAGTGGAATATTATCCATGTTCCGGGAGGCAATGAAGAAGCCGCGGCCAATATGATGTGGGGAAGCCAACTGCACCGGTTGTTCGGCCCGGCCAAGGTCGACGGCATCATAGGGGCTTGGTATGGTAAAGGCCCGGGGGTGCGGCGAATCGCCGACGTCCAGGATCATCTGCAGATGGCCGGACTGGATCAATTATGCGCCGTCTATTTTATGAGCGGGGACGATCATGCCAGCAAAAGTAGTACCACCCCGCATCAAACCGACCTTGTGCATTTCGCCAACCATGTCCCGACCGCCTATCCTGGAAACGTCAGGGAAATTCTGGAAGTGGGCAAAAAAATCACTTTAGCTTCGATGATCTCCGGCCTCGGTATTAATTTAAAAGTCGAAACCCATGTCTGCGACGGTTCCCAGGAATTCATTTTGGACCCCGAGGATGACCGCGATCTCGCCGAAAAGTTCCACGCATTCATGAAATCCCATCAGGACTACACGCGGTTGTTCAGCCCCGTCTTGTTGAGGCCCAAGGTTCTAGAAAACGAGAAGGAACTTTTATATTCAAAAATTCCTATGATTCAGGAAATCTCCCGGGAATTTGGATTCGACACATGGAAAAACCGTAACCAGAAATCCGATTTCGGCATCGTGGCCACCGGGAAAAGCTATTATGATCTCCTCGGCGCATTGCGACAATTGAACATTTCGGAGAATGAGGTGGAAATTTACAAACCCATGATCACTTGGCCGCCGGATATGATTTCCTTTAGGGAATTCGCACAAGGGAAGCGGGAAATCATTGTGATCGAGGAGAAACGCGCCTTTTACGAAAACCACATCAAGCATGAAATGTTTAATGATGTGAATCGTCCATTGATTATCGGCAAAGAGGATGAACGGGGGACAGCGCTGTTCCGGAAAAATAACAATCTCGACACGGATATCCTATCCGAAGTTTTGGGAAAAAGGTTGGCCGCCAAGGAGCAGTTTAAAGACCGGGGGATCGACCAAATTCTGAAGAAGAAGAAACAGCTGATCGAGATCTCGCTTCCAATAAATATCAAAAGGCCTCCCGGTTATTGTTCGGGTTGCCAGCACCGAACCGCTTTGGAAATTGCCGGCCATCATAAATTAGAAGGGACCGTGGATTCCATTGTTGTGGAAAATAAAGATTTGGACGGCCATCCCGTCCGCGTGGAAATTACGCCAAAGCACCTCCTGGGGATAGGGATCGGCTGTTCTACGATGTCCATCATAGATACCCTGGCCAGCAACCGGGCCGTGGTGATCGGCCCCATGGAAAGCGAGGGATTGCTTTGGATGGGTGCTTCTGCCTTCAGTTATCGCATGCATGCGGACCAGGGCTGTGGGGACGGAACCTATTTTCACTCGGCCCGGCTCAATATCAGTTTCATCCGGGATGCGATCCAGCATTTGAAACTTCATTACGATATCGAGGACACCAATCAGACCCTTTTGTACGTGGACAACAGTGTGGTCGCCATGACCGGCGGCCAGCGCCCGGTGGGCCAGGACGACCCCGAAACCGCTATCGCCAATATTCAAAAAGAAGGCATTCAACATATTGCCCTGGTGGCGGAATACCCGGAGGAATTCACCCATCTTAAGAAAAAGTATGGTATTGAAGTGCACCCGAAATCCAACACATTGCAGGTGAAAGAAGAGTTTTCTAAAAAACCAGGCCTGAGTGTCATTTGGTACGTACAAAAATGTGCCATAGAAAAATCCAGGGAACGAAGAAGAGATGTCGATCTGGCTCCCAAAACCCGGGTTCACGTGAACCCCGAAGTGTGTGAGGATTGCGGTGACTGCGGGGTGGAAGCCAAATGTGCCTCCGTCTGGAAAATGGACACGGAGTTCGGCCCGAAAGTCAAAATCCATCAATTCAGTTGTATTCAGGATTTCGCCTGCGCCCGAGGCGAATGCCCCTCCTATGTTCGGGTCTATACACAGTCCGGCCAAC
>JAUVMD010000117.1 GCA_030600405.1 Nitrospirota bacterium | reverse complement strand
GATGGGGATTTCCTTGCCCGTAAATTGAGTATCGTTCGAATCTCCCGTCTTGAGGCGCCGCTTGAAAACAACCATCCACCGACTATTGCTCCAGTTACCGCTACCATCAACATCCTGGTGGGACTGGGTGGTGAGGGTGCTGAATCCTTCGGCATTGAGGTCCTCCACTGGGGACCGTCGCAAGGTATTATCTGACAAAATATTACCTGTGGCACGACCGGGATTGAACACGCCTTCGTTTTTCCCCATACCCGGATCGATATAGGTGTGGCGTTCCGAAACTTTTAGGGATTGCTTGGGCGCCAAAACGAGTTTTCCATCCGGCTCGTAAATATAATAACTGCCGGAACCCATCGCCATATAGTTGTACTGGTCTTCCAGGTCCTGCATCATTTCGTTGCCGGCAGTACCTGCACCCTCCTTGTCCCAGGTAGCCTTCCACTGCCAGATGTTGACCCGCTCCCCCTCACCCCCCATGGTGAAGGGAGGCACCGGACCCGACGGGTCGACCGGAAACATCACTGCCGCCTGGTCTTTATATTGCTGGGATTGAACCATGATATCGTTACGGGTGGGATCGATCCACTCCAGCCGAATGGCAATCTCCCGTTCGTTGCGCGCGGCTTTAACGCTGACCCATTTAGTCACAGGAGCAGGCCACATGGGGTTGGTGATCATTTGAGGTTGTAGTTCGATGACGACGCTTTTTCTCTGAAGAGGACCGTAGTTCGACCAGAAGACATCGGAAGGATTGACTGGAATTTCCCCATGGACCTGAGCCGCTTCAATAGTCACGGCCCCGGAGGAAATGGGAACAACCATCCCCGAGAGGACGATTAAAACCAAAATAAGGGTTTTGCGGTGAGCCACTATCCGGGTCCCGTCTTGGAGGGAAACCTGATCTTAATGCAGTAGAGGCAGGTTATTTGATCGGTTCACATTCGGCCGGAGCATTGGCGACCAAATCGTTTTCCATACTGTAGGAAAGGGATCGGTACTCCGGTTCTTCGACCTTGATGGGTTTCACATCCAGCAAGGCACACTCATTTTGCACCATTAGTGACAGAATGTCGATGATGTCCTTGTACAAACCCCTTTCCGCTTTACGGGAGGTAAAAATACAGAACAGAGGGGTCCACCGTCCGATATGGTTGCGGAGGAATTTCTTGGCGGTGGAACGCACCACAGCAATTTTCTTTTCATCGTGCCCGTTGGTAATACCATAGGCTTCCCGGAAACACAGATACGACAAAAAGGCCAGTTCCACGGATATATGATCGACTCGCTCCTTGCCGCGGCTTTTGGGAAACTCAAATCCGAAGGTTTCATAAAAACCGCCAAGCTGGATCAAAACATCGGTCTGGGACTGAATTCCGCCCTCGGTTCCGTATTGCATTTCGTAAGGAGGGCATTCCTGGGAAACCGCGTGTCCGAAAACGTGTACAAATTCCTGTTGCACTTGCTTCAAAGCCATTTTGGGGAGGTACTTGTCAAAGCGTCTGATCATTTCCGTGACTCTGCCCCAGTCCTCCTCGTCCAACAGAACCACATCGAACGGCTCTAACAAGGACTTGGGCCGAAAGAACTTTCGATTCCACGGATAACTGAACGCGTTGGACAGGATGTCATAAATCCGGCCACGGGCCAACTGCATGGAAATTCTCTGCTCCTTGCATTCTTCCACAGATCCCGTTTCACCAAACTTCACCATAATCGGGTCTTGACTTTTTACCTCGCTCACTTCGGACATGGGACTCTCCCTAAAAATTGTCAGGCCGACACACGACCCAATCTCCGTTTAAAACCTCAAGCCTTGCATACCACCCAGGACCCGTCTTCCGGTCCGGTTCACAAGTGTAGTTTAATTTAAGCCGAAAGGAAATTTTAATTACTCAATCTTCCACTAACCTTAAATAAATCAAGAGGTTCCGGCTCTCAACTCGTAAACTTCAATACATCGGTCACAACCGCCATCCTTGCTTTCCCAATCCGGGAAATCAATCTGGATAGCCTCGATGACCATTTCATCACACACGCTTTCGGGATCATCCACCCAGTTGTACGTCGGAAATTTGCACAACGGACAGGGCGACCCCTGCAGATGGATATATTCGCGATCTTCCTCGGTAAATTCCTCGGAGTAATCGATGTACGTACTGATCAGAGTTTCTAAGTCGGTGGCCATGGACAGCAGTTCTTCGTGCGTCAGCTTTTCCGCATTCCACAGGCCCTCGAAAATTCCTTTCCTTTGCTGTTCGGGGATCTTTCGGTAATAGTTATCGAATTCGCGATAACGCGCATCTTTGGTAAGGACGGACCTGATTTTTTTTCGGGCCAGGCGCGAATCAACGAAAATATTCCACAGCAATTTGAACCGCGCCGTGATCAGGTTTTTCATCGACGGGTTGCCGGGAATGAACGCGTCTTCGTAATCAAATTCCGGATCCATCATGTCGCGCGCATGCATGAACTCGTGGATCAGGAAAGAGCCGAGTTCTTCCATCTCCTCCGGGTTGGCAAAGCGGCTGGCCAGTACGCGCATTTCGATCACTGGCAAACCGGAAACCCGGTTCAGGACATTGGACCCTTCGTCCACCTTATTGATGGCCCGCTTGATCATGATTTCCTTGATTTTTTCCTCGTAAGTCCGTTCCTCTTCTTCATACTGGATTTCCTCTTTGTCTTCGTCGACGGGTGCCGACGCGTCGTCCAGAGTTTCGATCAGTTCCGTCTCGCCGGAAGGGGCATCTTCAGAAGATTCCGATTCGGTGTCCGTCTTTTCCAAATCTTCATTCGTTCCTTCATCACCCTCCGCCACGGCCACGCCGCTTTCCCCCGCGCTTTCAACCGAGGGGGCAAGAGCCTTTTGGGGAGTTTTTTGCCTTTTGGGGATCAATCCGCAGGCTTCCAATGCCATCAGGACATGGTCACCCAATGCGAGCTTTTCACGGAAAAACAGTTCATTGACCTTGGCAAAGGCCTCTTCCCGGTCATCTTCCGGTATTTCATATATGGGGTCGGCGAGGGAATGGTATTCGTCATAATCGGCACGCATTCCGGAGCGCTCCATATGGTTCAGGTGCCGGAAAACCGCTTCTTCCATTAACTGAGGGCTGTAGTTGATTTTCATAAGTTTGAATAATTATTCGAATATTTTTCTTAAATCTAAATGATTATTAGGATTTCCCGAATAGGGATACCTGAAATTTATAGAATGATTTCGCTCTTGTCAAGACTTTCAGCCATGATTCCGGGGGTAAAATAATTGTTAAAAAAGAGCTCTCCTACTTTTCGGAAAAATATCGGTATCGGTAACGTTCTTTATCCATCGTAGAAGCAACAATCTCAACCTTGTCAACATCTTACCCGGTTAAATTTTGTCGATCCTGTCGACCATCTTCTGCATTTCTTCAATGGAACCCACCAGTTTTTCAGGATTCCCCAGCAATTGTGCCACTTCTTCCGCCCGGTCCAGGTAACTTTTGCAGGGATCCTTGCGCGACTCGGCCAGATTCATCCGAGCCACCGTCATGTACAATTGTATTAGATTAATGAAATCTTTTTTCTCATTAAAAATATCGGCGGCATTTTTGAAATATTCCTCGGCCCCGTCAAAATCCTTACCCCGGAATTTGAGGTTGCCTAGAAACGTATAATCTTTGGCCGAACCCGACGCATCGCCCACCTCCAGCGTGTAATCCAGGGCTTTTTTATAGTATTCCTCCGCATACTCCGAATGGCCCCTCCGGAAATGATAATTCCCCATATTACGGAAATCTTCCGCCATTTCCTTGGGGTCTCCCAATTCTTCGGAAATGCTCAGCGCCTGCTTGTAATACTCCTCGGCTTTTTCGGTGTATCCCTTTTCCAGATACAGCGCGCCGAGGTTCCGGAGGTCGATGGCAATCTCCCGTGGATCGTCCAGCTTATGCGACCTCTCCAGCGCCATTTTATAATACGGTTCTACTTTAGAGCGGTCCTTCTTCTCATTATAAATCTTCGCTAAACTGCGGATGTCCTGGCAGGCGCTCCGAAGGTCCAGCAGTTCCTCGGCGATGGCCAGGGCTTTGTGGCAATACTTTTCCGCCTCGTTCCAGTTTTCCTTGTGCATATACAGGTTGAACAGGTTCCGGTAATCCTCCGCCATTCCCCGGTTATTGTTGACTTTGGTGTTGAGGTCGAGGGCTTTTTTGTATAGCTGCTCGGCCCCGGCCCAGTCCCGCTTCTGCAGAGTCAGGTTTCCCAGGTTGCGGTAATCGTTGATGAGTGCGCGACCATTGCCTGCTTTTTCATTGATCTTGAGAGATTGTCTTATCAGTTTTTCCGCCTTGTCGAGCTTGTTCAGGCGGATCAGCACATGGGCACGGTTGCTGTACAATTCCAGCGGAGCGGCTGAATCCGAGCTCAACTCTTCCCGCAGAGCAATGGCTTTTTCGTAATATTGATCGGAGGCCTCCCAGTCTTCTTTCTGGTTCATGATGCTTCCCAAGTTGCCGCAAGTGGAGCTCATGCCGCTCTTGTCGCCGGACTCCTCTTGAATTTTCAGAACTCTTTCCAAAGTGCTCTGCGCATCATCGAGTTGGGCCCCCAGGAAAAACGTATTTCCGAGATCGGTCAACAGCGAAATCTTCCGGGCATTATCTTTCTCTACTTCCGGCTTTTTGAGTTCGGCCTCGATTTCTTCTTTGCGCTTCTGAATGGTTTTGGAATGGCTGAGGATGTAGAGCAGTTTGTCCTGTACGATCCTGACACCCTGCGGGTCTTTCAGAGCTTCATACATGACATTGGCATTTTGCAGAAATTTTTCCGCCTCTTCTAAATTTTCTTTCTGCAGAAATACCTCGCCCAACGCCTCGTTCTGCTGGGCCATGCCGGGCCGGTTCTGGAGCTTCTCCATGATTTGCAGGGATTTGCTATATTGCTCTGCCGCCGCGTCCCAGTTTTTCTTGAGGGATTCGATTTTCCCCAGGTTGGCGTAGCTGCGGGCTTCGCCCAGCTCGTCGCCCATCTCGGTCATGATCTTTAGCGAACGGTTGTAATAGTCGTACGACTGGTCAAAGTCTTTTTTATGGAGATATAAAATCCCGAGGTTGCCAAGAAGGTAGGCCTGACGGCGCTGGTCTTTCTCCTTTTCGACGAATTCTAACGCCTGCTTGAAATTTGTTTCCGCCTGGTCCAACAACTCCGGCTTGCCGCCCAACCCTTCCTGCAACAGCGTGCTCCCCAGGTTGGCGTGGCAGATGGCAATCGACGCCGCGTCGTTCGTTTCCTCCAGCACACCGATGATCTTGCGATTGATCTCGATCACCTTGTCGAAGCGTTTCGCCTCGTAGAACATCTCCTCCAACTCCTGATATTTCTTGATGAGATCGGAGTGCCGCTTGTCCTGGGTCAGTTGGTCGATT
>JAUVMD010000215.1 GCA_030600405.1 Nitrospirota bacterium | reverse complement strand
GCCGATATTGGAAGATTCGATCCGGCAAGCGTCATTCCCTGTGGGGAAAGTCATATCGATATGTTCCGGGTGGCTTCCTACGTGAAGGATATCGATAAAGCCATCGATCTGGTGAATCAATTGAATGGCAAAGGATACGAAACCACCATTAATATCATGGCGGTATCCCATGCGCGTGAGCGGGAACTGGACGAAGCGCTAGAGCAAGTCGAAAAAGAAAGCGCCGCAGATGTGATTTATTTGGTGGATAGTTTCGGCGCGCTTTATTCCGAGCAGATTGCGTATCTGGCTAAAAAGTACAAAGAGCGGATGCCCAGCAAGGAGCTTGGAATTCATGCCCACAATAACCAGCAATTGGCCTTCGCCAATACCATTGAATCCATCATTAACAATATCAATTATCTGGATGGGACCATCTACGGGATCGGCCGGGCCGCGGGCAACTGTCCTTTGGAACTGCTCCTGGGTTTTCTTAAAAATCCCAAATACGATATTCGCCCGATCATAAAAATCATTGGGACTGATTTTCTTAAAATTCGAGAGGAAATTGAATGGGGATATGTCATCCCTTATATGATTACAGGGTCACTGGATGTGCATCCGCGAGCGGGCATGGCGTTCATGAAAACGGAAAATAAAAATGGGTATTTGGAGTTCTACGAAAAAACCATCAATGAAGCCAACGTCTGATCTGGAAAACAAAAGGTTTGAAATTCGATCCTGAACTCTTCAAACGTGAACCTGTACTGGGAATTGTGCGTGGCGTTCCGGAAAACAGTCTCGAAGGAGTTTTCAACTCTGCGCGGGATGCTGGCCTTAAATTTCTTGAAATCACGCTAAATACAGACCATGCGTTCCGGTTGATCGAATCAGCCGTCAAAAAGTATGAAGGCTCCCTGTGTATCGGGGCAGGTACGGTGCGGAACCGGGAGCAGGCGGAACAGGCTGTTGCTTCCGGTGCCCGGTTTCTGGTCAGCCCTACTTTAAGTGATAATGTGGCGGCTTATTGCGGCAAGCAGGCGTTGCCTTATTTTCCCGGTGCCTTGACCCCCAGCGAGATTGAAAAGGCATGGCAGGCCGGGGCTTATATGGTCAAGGTGTTTCCCGCTTCCCAGTGGGGACCACAGTATTTTCGCGAACTTAAAGGACCATTTGAAGATGTTCCGTTGATGGCGGTTGGTGGGGTCACACCCGAAAATATTCCTGCATATTTTTCATCCGGCGCATCGGCGGTGGCAGTGGGTGGCTCGGTATTTTCACAGTCGCGAATGGTAAACGGGGAATATTCAAAGATACACGATGACTTGAAGGAAATTTTATTTGCAGTGAAAAATTTTTTGAATACAATGGAATAAAGGTAGTTTTGATTTTATAAGTCCTGCGATGAGGGAGACCCCATGAGTTTCGATTTTATGAAAAACATACTGCATTGGGAAGATGAGGAGCGCTTTGCCCGGCTCTGCGAAAACCTTGAAGAAGTGATTCACCAAGCACACGCGGAAGCCGGAGACAATAAAATATCCGATCTTGAGCTGATGCAGGCCCTCGATTTTGTAGGTTTTAATCTGTACCGTGATGCGTGGGAGGAATTCAAGAAAATGGATCTCAACCGCGATTTCGGTCCGTCAAGCGGCGCCAACTCAAAAGAAAAAAACTTTCTGCATTAATTCTTCCGCAGTAACTTCAGAACCCTCGCTTTTCTTGCCTTAGTTTTGGGAAATTTTATTGAACTCCTCGATTCTTTTCATCAGATGATGCATTTTCTTGTCTAAATCTGTAATGTGTCGTCCTATTTTATCGATTTCCTTTTTTTCCTTTGAAATGTAGATCGATCGGCACTTGTCCAGGTGGGAATTGATATGCTCGATCATGTCATGGATTTCCGCACTCTCTTGCGACAACTCGTCCGTGGTTTCCTGAATATTGAGAAGATTGTCCACCGCCTGCTCTTCAGTAATTTGCTTCTTGACCTGTTTGGATTGGGCAATTTGATTCCGGTAAAAGGCCAAGCCAAACCCGGAAAATACCAGCAACACCAGTCCAACCGTGGCAATGTCCACCAGAAGGTAAACGTAATCACCGAAAAAACGCCCCGTATGGATTTCCGTCATCAATTTGACGAGATCCATTTTTAGATGGCCGCCGGTTTTTTGATGGATGGTTTCGGCTAGTGAGGTTTCCTCCCATGTGTGTCCTCCGTTTTTGGAAATAAAAAGACCGCTTGAAGTGCCGGCGATCAGGGTAGGGGAGGATTGCTGGGCAGAGCGAATCAGAGTCAAAATATCCAGAGTCGCTCCATCGCCCTCCTCAAAATCCAAAAGATTCCAAGTATCGCCACCGTCGGGGGAAACGAAAAAATGATGGGCCGTTCCCATGTAAATATGGGTAGTATTTCTGGGGTCCACCACCAATTGGCGCACCGCATTGTCCGGGGTCGTATCATGAAGCCAGGTGATTCCCCGGTTATAAGATTTGTAAAGCCCGTCCGGGGTTCCGGCATAAATAAACTCAGGATCGGTGTCCAAAGAGACCAGTGATAGAGGTGAGGGCAGTGCATCCTCCCATTTCTTGTCCCAGTGCTTGCCGCCGTCGGCACTTTTGAAAATTCCATTGGCCGTTCCGATATACAAGGCGCGTGCCTTCGAGGAGAAGCGGATGAAGCGCACATCCTGGCTTCCCTCGGATAAACTTCCTTTAAAGGCGAGTTCCCAGGTGTCGCCTTCATCCCGGGAAACAAATAAACCTCCGGATGTGGCGGCAAAAAGGAGTTCCGGTTTGTCAGGATGGATGGCTAAATCTTGAATGTCCATATTGGACAGGCCCGATGATTCCTCGAACCAGTCGGTCCAATGGTCCCCGCCATCCTCGGATAAAAAAACACCCTTGGAGGTGCCGGCGTAAATCAGGGTGGGTGCGGAAGGAGATAAAGCCAGCGCACGGATATTTTCGTCACGCAGTCCATCGTGAAGAGCCTGCCAGGTTTTGCCCCCGTCTTGGGAGCGGAACAATCCGTTATCGGTGCCCACGAAAATAATTTTTCCGTTTTTAGGATTTACAGCAACGGTTTGAATTTTCAGTTTATCCTTGACCAGATGGAAGTATTTTTCGGGCAGGTATTGGGCGGAGATTTCTATTTGGTCCAGGTCCAAGGAGTCCCGGTGCATGAGCAGAATGCCGCTGACGGAAAGTATCAGGATGAAAATTGCGCAGACAAATCCGGTCCATTTGTGAAAATCACGAGAGGTTTTAAAAACCCGGAATCTCAATGCAGATCCTTTTCCTTGGCGCCGATGGGTTGCGACAAGCGATCGTACTCATCCGTCAGACGGTTTTCAAAATAGATCACCTGATCGAACAACTCATGGACTTTGGAGTCTATTTCCTTCAAATGATTAGACAATTCTTTAAGGTCCTGGTCGCCGGTATCCTTAAGAAAAATTTCGCACCGCTTGGCGTGATGCGAAATGTGCTCCACCAGATCGTGGACCACGGTAATATTTTGTTGGATTTGGGTGGCCTCAGATTTTAATTCATGAGCCGCGCGTTCTTGTTTGATGCCGAAGGTATAAACCAAAGCTCCGGCATAGGCCACCACGAGAATCATTTGGCCAATGAAGGTTTCCCAAGTCGGGTACATGCCCAACCAGGGAATCTCGGGAGCAAAGTCGGCGCCGGTCAAACTCATGACTCCTCCCATCTGCAATTCGTGGAGCCCTTTGCCCATGAACATGAACGCCATGTAATAAAGGAAAACACTGGTGACCACGAAAAACCATTTTACCGGGATGCGCATTCCCAACTGATTGATCAGGAAATAGACCACAGCCAACACAATACATCCGACCATGAATCCAGGAATGATCCCGGCGGTCGTGTCCCCGGCGTAAAGGTACAGGGCTTTGTAAAATAGAACGGTCTCAAACCCTTCCCGATAAACCGACAGAAAGGCAACCATACCCAGGCTAAACGCACTACCAGTGGTGACTGCTTTCTGCATTTTGCCGGT
>JAUVMD010000175.1 GCA_030600405.1 Nitrospirota bacterium | reverse complement strand
GGACGGTTTGGGCGAGGAAACCGACATCATTGTGGCGGGACCTGTTTGCGAATCTGGAGACGTGCTGACCCAGAAAGACGATGAACCGGTACCGCGTCGGCTACCCCTTCCCAAACGCGGGAATTTAATAGTGATCGGGGGTGCGGGAGCCTATGGACACGTCATGTCCTCCAACTACAATTCCCAGCCGTTGATTCCGGAAGTCCTGGTGGAGGGTGATCAAATGACCTTGATCCGCCGTCGCCAAACGCTGGATGACGTGATTCGGGAAGAAGAGTAATAGGAAAGCGTTAGATATATAATACACCCCCTGCCGTATCGAACGGTCAGAGGGATTGTTTTTATAAAGTTAAACTTGGATAGGGTCGGTTTGGAGTTTTGGATTTTTTCTGCCGAAAAGCTTCCTGGAAAAGGCGCCAAAAGTTCCCAAAGCGATCAAAACGGGTACCAGTAACTTTTTACCGATTGCCACCAACCCGGCATAGAGCGCCGCCAGGCCTACTTTCTGAGGGTTGCCGCCGGCAGTGACGCCCACCAGACTGGCAATTCCGAAAGCCGCCATTTGATCCCCTAGCGAATAGTCCGCGTACCGGTGATCTTCATTGAATTTATGTTGATCCACAAGGAATGCCAGCGCATCCATGGACTTCAGGTAATTGTCGTAAGAGCTGACCCAGGTGATTTTTTCGTAACCCTTACGTCCCAGCTTAATGGAAACAGCGTTGACGGTTGTTTCATCACCATCTATTACGTCGAACACCCAGGACACGGAGTGGTTGTCTTCGTTCAGGCGGGGTTTTTGAAGCCAGCCGCCGATTCTCAAAGGGGGAATATTGTTTTGGGCCCTTTCCGCATTGATCATTTTTGCATTGTCGGAAATCTCTTGCATCAAGATATCTGCATCCAAGTCTTCCCAGTTTTCCAGCGAGACATACCCGTCGGGATAGTAGCTTAAAATCAACTGGACTCCGGTGTTGTGATTGAAGACCAAGGCTTCCGTATTCGGGTCTTCTTCTGTCCCCTGTAGCATGTGGTCATAATGACGGGCGGCATCGCCTAAGAGCAGGGAGTATCCCCGGGTAAGTTTAAAAGTGCTGTTCGACTGTTCCAAGGAATATTTTTTCAGTTCATATTTCCAGGGCAAGTTGATGATCTTTTCGTTGATAGTTTTCTGAGTGGCCGGGATGGACGGGGTCACCGCCTGAGCCGCCGTGGCGATACCAAAAATCATTAATACCGCCAAAAGGGTATATAAATTTTTCATTTTTTAAACCCTCACGGGAATTTCCAATCGAGGAGTTTCCTAAAATCAAAATTTGCCGAAGGCTGATAATCATTGCGCCTGATCTCTTCTATAATCGCCGAATTATTCGGAATTTCAAGCGCAAAATTGATATTTTTATCAATAAAATCAACTAGTTAAGAATTACATGGCTTTCTGTGAATGTAACTGGTTGATGGGGATGATGGGAAAGGATTTGATATAGGCGGGGCTGGACAAAACAATACCCCACCCGCAAAATCCCTTCGGGTTGGGGTACCGGTTTTGTCAGAAATGAGCGACCTTGGGGTGGACGAGGGTTTCGAAATCCTTGTACGCCAGTTTGACGATTTCGGAATGAGTTCCTGCGTTGAACCCGATTTCGTCGTCCCAGCTCAAAGCCTCCTCCACATAGACGTCCATGTCGTACAGATTACCGAAGGGCGGCATGGCGCCGACCTCGCAGTCGGGAAATTGATCCTTGAACTCCTGCTCTTTGGCCAGTTCCACATGGTTAGCACCCGTGGCCTCCTTCAAAAGTTGAAAATCCACTTTATTGGGAGCGGGTAAAACCGCCATGGCCAGTTTGCCGTCCACCTTAACCATCACCGTTTTCGCCAATTCCTTGCCGGGAATGTGCGCTTCCGCGGCGATTTCTCCGGCGGTGTAGGCGGGCGGATGGCTGAGGGTGACGTATTTGACCTTGTGGCTGTCCAGATATTTTTTGAGTTTAGTGGCTGGCATGATGACCCTCCTCTCAGGATAGTTATCCACCACTAATATAGGCCCTGGCAGGAAAGGGCGCACCTCTACAATTGGGGTAAAAGAGGGAAGATAGGTCAACTGAATAGAGGGTCGATCATTTGCGCCATCTGGATGTCGGCCAGGGTGACACCGGAAGCGGTGTGGGTCCAGTACCGGACGGTGATGCGCCGGTAGTTGATAATGATGTCGGGATGATGATTTTCCGCTTCCGCCGCCTCGGCCACCTGGTGGACGAAGTCGATGCCCGCCATGAACGCCGGCGCATGATGAACGCGGTATATAAACGGGATGCCCTTTTCGCTCACGCCCTTCTTCCATTCCGGCGCCAGTTCTTTTATTTTTTGATCAAGCTCCTGCTCGGTCAACGCTTTTTTTTCAACCATAATGCTTCTCTAAGAATTATGTCACCCTAACAACTTATCCAGTTTTTTGCGCAGGGTGATGGGGTGGACTTTATACACAAAGCTTTCCTTGCCGTTTATCAATACTACGGGGATTTTTTCTTTGTAGCGTTCGAGCAGTTCGGGATCGGATTCGATATCGGTCATCTTTATTTCCGCTGGAATCTCAACGATGACCTGTTCGATGATTTCCCTGGCGTCGTCACACAAGCAACAGCCGGATTTTGTCATAATTTCAATGGTGATCATGACATCCCTACATACTGTGCGTCATGGTGGTGAACTTGCCCCACAGGATGAGCGCGACGGACAGCACGATACAAGTGGCCAGCACCCAGGTGGCGACAGGGCGTTTTCTCCAATGCGTCTCCGGTCCGCGGTCGATAATCGGTACCGCCAGCAGAAACAGGATGCACAACAGAGGCGCCACCACCAGGAGCGGCACCCACAAATTTTCCAGGGCGTACAGCCAGACAAACTGCCAGGGAGGTTTGGTGACCTCCAGTCCCGCCACCGGCGGTTCGCCCAGCGGCGGGGCGATTGTCAATGCCAGCACAAAAATCAAAAGAAACACACCGGACCCAGCGCGGTTCAAATAAACCAGATGACGGCTGAAAGGGATTTTCTTTCCGCCTTCCGGCTGTTCCGGGAGCGGGGACAGTTGATGATACTTGATGTAAAACAGGTGCAGGCCGATCAACGGAATCGTGAGTAGGGGAAGCAGGGAGATGTGCCACATGTAAATGCGGCTCAACAACGGCACGCCCTGCGCGAACTGTTCGGTGAGCGGCACCCCGAGAATGCCCATGCCTTCCGCGACCCAGAGAAAATGCGCCAGCGCCTCGTACGCTTCCTGGTCCCATTTCAACACCGTGCCGGTAAACAGCAGGCCGACCATCATCAACAGCAATCCCACGCCGACATACCAGTTGACCTCGCGCGGCGCCTTGTACGATCCCGTGAACACCACCCGGATGAGATGAAGCAGGAGGGTGATGGTCAGCACTTCTCCCGACCAGAAATGAATGCCGCGCAGGAACCAGCCGAGCCATACCTGATCTACCAGGTAATGTATGCTGGGGTTGGCGCGGTCGGGGTCGGGCACGTAAAACTGGGAAAGGAGGATTCCGCTCAACACGAGAAGCGAGAACGCGCTGAGCGTCATGCCACCGAGCGAGTATTTGAAGGAGTTGGAGTGTTCCGGAACTTCGTATTCGAGCACTGCGAATCCGAGCCGGTCCTTCAAAGTCTGGAGGGGTCCGTTGGGCATAATTGCCTTGGTTATCCGGTCAGGACCGGAGATTATTCACAGGGGCGTCTGAAAGTCAAAAACCCGAACAGCGCACCTGATAACAAAGTCAATGCCGCCGCCCATCCGTATCCTTTTTGCGAGGTGGCAATCCATTCGTGCTCGGCGGGTTCCACATGTTGCATTTGCGACATGTCGTGGCCTTCGTGCTCAGACATCTCCCCGGTATTGGGTTGCGGCTCTTCTCCCCACAGGGGGCCGCCACCCTCCACCTCTTCGAAAGAGTCCGTGGAATCGCTTATATCGTAATCGAGTGCTCCCGATTCGGTGGCTTCCAAGCCGAGGGTTGCCTCAGGCAGTTTCGGCAGGGTAGCTTCTTCTTTTTTCGGTTCTGCGTCGTGACCACTGCCATGAGCCCAAAGCGAGCTGGGGGCGTTGGCGATGAGTAAAACGATGAGTAGAGGGGAGATGAAAGTTTTCATATCAGGATTGTTCCACCAACTGCGCGAAGGCGGCCATGGCGTCGTCTGTCGCCCAGTCGCGGGGACCGATGGCCTTGTGCACGATGATCCCGTGTTTATTGACAATGAATGTTTCCGGCACGCCGGTGGTTTTATAATCTCTTTTGGCCACATCGCTTTCCGGGTCCAGTAAAACGGGAAAGGTGAGCTTGTACTCATCCATGAAAGGCTGAATCAGGGTCTGATCCTTGTCGACGCTGATGGTCAGCATCTCCAGTCCCTGGTCTTTAAACTGGTCATACACTTTTTGCATGGAGGGCATCTCCACCTTGCAGGTGGCACACCAAGTG
>JAUVMD010000166.1 GCA_030600405.1 Nitrospirota bacterium | reverse complement strand
GTGGAAGAGCCTGGACATTTACCAGATTCTGCGCCAGGGGAAAGGGTCCCTGCTCCTGGTGAATCTGGCGCTCACCGCCTACCAGAAGCGCTTGGCGGAAAAAATCGGCGTGGAGCCGGGCCAGGAAATGATGAAGGCTATCGAGCTATCAGCGGAATACGACCTGCCGCTGGAGGTCATCGACCGGGATATCACCACGACCCTGCAACGCATGTACCGTAAAGTTTCGTTCTGGCAGAAGCTCAAATTGTTTTCCAGCCTCATCGCCAGCATATTTATCGGTGAGGAAGTCACTGAACAGCAGATTGAAGACCTCAAGGAAGGCGATATGCTCCATTCCCTGGTCGAGGAGTTCGGAGAGGTTTTGCCCTCCGTCAAAAAAGTGTTGATCGACGAGCGGGACCTGTTCATGGTCGGGAAACTGATCGAGATGACAAAACCCCCGGATGGCCCCAAAAATATTCTAGCCATGGTAGGGGCGGGGCACCTGATCGGCATGTTGCCCGCATTTGACAATCCTCCCGCACCCCAAACGCTGGAGGAACTGGATGTAAGACCCCCGCCCAGCAAAACCGGATATTATGTCGGCTGGGGAATCGGTTTGTTTATTCTCAGTATGTTCGGGGTGGGGTACTTGCGGTCACCTGAGTTGGGCGCCGAGTTGGTTCTCCAGTGGATCGTGATCAACGGCGGGTTAAGCGCCCTGGGCGCGGCCATCGCGTTTGCCCATCCGGTTTCGATATTGGCCGCATTTCTGGCCGCTCCATTGACTTCTCTCAACCCGACCATTGGTGCCGGTATGGTGGTCGGCATTGTGGAATCCTATATCAGGAAACCCAAGGTGGCCGATTTTGAATCGATGCGCGGGGACATCGCCCATTTTTCAATGTGGTGGAAAAACGGCGTGATCCGGGTATTCCTGATCTTCTTCTTCGCCAATATCGGGTCGATGATCGGAACCTTCGTGGCAGGGTCATCGATTGTTTATCAGATTTTCGGTTCAGGGTCATGACTCGGAAAACCCCGCGGGTGGCGGTCACACCGCCTCCAATTTGTAATTCTGCCACGCTCCGGGATGAGCTTTCCGGCCTCTTTCCACAACCTTATTTTAACGATACCGGCCGTTATTTGACCGAGGACGAATTGATCCGGTTCGCCGGGGAGGCCGACGCCCTGCTGGTCGGCCGCGATGGGATTACCGATAAGGTACTCTCCGCCTTGCCGCAATTAAAGATCATCGCCAAATACGGAGTGGGTCTCGATAATATCGATCCGGATGCCCTGACGCGGCATTCAGTGGAACTGGGGTGGACAGCAGGTGTCAACCGGCGCTCGGTGGCCGAATTGACCCTCAGCTTCATGCTGGGGCTGTGTCACAACGTGTTCAAGGGAGGATGGGCTCTCAAGCAGGGACAATGGGTTAAGGAGGGTGGGCAACTCCTCCAGGGCAAAACCGTGGGTCTCATCGGGTGTGGGAACATCGGCAAAGAAGTGGTAGGGCTGTTAAAACCGTTTGAGTGCAGGGTCTGGATTCGCGATATATTGGATAGGTCTGAATTTTGTAAAGTGACCGGTGCCCTTGAGAAAAGTCTCGAAGAAGTGCTGGGGGGGGCGGACATCATTTCCCTGCACGTTCCGTCGACAGAAGAAACGCGGTATATGATTAATGCAACCACCCTCAGCCGAATGCGGCCGACGGCGTTTCTGATCAACACCAGCCGGGGAGATGTGGTGGATCAGAGCGCTTTGAAAGATGCTCTTATGAAAGAAACCATCGCTGGGGCGGCTTTGGATGTATTTGACCAGGAGCCACCGGAGGATGCGGAATTGTTGGCTTGCCCTCAATTGATGGTTACGCCGCACATCGGCGGCAACGCCGTCGAAGCGGTGGAGGCTATGGCCCGCGCCGCATTTCAACATATGAAAGAATATTTCAGCAAATAGTGAATCATTATGACTGAAGAAATCCGCAACGGTTATGAGCAGGTTGACTGGCAGAAACATTACGATGACAACGATCTTGCCTGGGACTTGGGCGAGGCGGCTAATCCTTTCGTCCGCCTGTGGGAAGACAAGGTGCTCAAGCCGGGGACTCTGATCGTTCCCGGGTGTGGGCAGGGGCATGAAGTGATATTTTTTGCTGAGCGGGGGTTTCAGGTGACGGGCGTCGATTACACCTCCGGCGCTGTGGGACTGCTCCGAAAAACTCTGAAAGATAAAAAATTAAACGCAAATATTTTACATCAGGATTTTTTTTCCTTGGATGTTGCGCATGACCGGACTTACGACAACCTGTTGGAGCAAACATTTTTCTGTGCGATTCATCCCGATCAAAGGCCGGCCTATGTCGAGACCGTTTCCCGGATTTTGAAACCCGGTGGCCTGCTGTTCGGATTATTTTATGAAACGGGAGAAGGGGGAGGACCGCCGTTTAATACTACCGAAGCCGATGTTCAAAACCATTTTGCGGCAGCGTTCGACATCGAACGCCTCGAGAAATGTTCGTTTTCGAGTGAGAAACGCCGGGATAAGGAATGGCTGGCGGTCATGCGGAAAAAATAAATACCGTTTTTTGGGTGAAAGAAAATTTGAGAGGTTCCGGTTTCAATCTTATAATGAATTGTTGATTATGAATAGAGGCGTCATCTTTTTTCAGGAAATGCCATGCATGTGAAATCCAGCGGCCGTGAGGTGAAAAAAGGCAAGAAAATATACTCCGGCATCTTCCGTGACGGGGGCGCGGGCGCTCGCGCCAAGAGCCGTTTCCGGGAACGCCGCCGTAAGTTGATGAAAAGGGAAAACCAGCTGATGGTGCTGACCGGCGTGCCTTATGGGCCAGGGCAGGAGACCACCTGGACCTACGCCTATTCCCCCACCTACCAGGAACCGGCGGTCATGTACCTGACCGGCGTCAACCAGTCGGAAGTGATTCTGATGCTGGATCCCGGCTCCAAAGAGTCGGACGAAATTTTGTTTGTCAAAAAGAAAGATCCGAGAAAAGAGTTCTGGGACGGCGTCCGCTTCGGTGTGGGTGATCCGGCCAGCATCCGCGAAGTGAAACGGGTGACCGGCATCAAGGACGTGCAGGACATCGACGATTTCGATGAAATTTTCAAGAAGCGTTTTGCGAGGCGGAAAAAGAAACAGGTGGGCACGTTCTGGCTCGAAAGCACGCGCGCCGGTAACCGGCGCACTATCAAAACCGATCATAATTGGAAATTCAAAAAGAGAATTGAAGGTTTGCTGAAGAAAGTTAAGGCGCCAAAGGGATGTCTCAGCAATATCATGCAATCCCACTTTGAGTTGCGACTGCCGCTGGATGCTTACGATATTGCCAACACCCTCAAGGCCCAGACGATTACAGGCAAAGCGTTCAAGGAAGCCTTACGGAATTTCAAACTGTTCGACAAGGAATACCAGGTGCAGGGATTTCTAGAGGGACAGATGTTGATGAACTCGCCTTATGGGCTCAGCTTTCCGGGGATCATCGCGGCGGGCCATAATGCCACGGTGTTACACTATATGAAAAATGACGATCCCATCGGCAAAGGGGAACTGGTGCTGTTGGATTTCGGGGTGCGCTGGATGACGATGCATGCGGACATCTCCCGTACGATTCCCGCTTCCGGAAAGTTCAATCCGATGCAGAAAACCTTATATGAGATTGTTCTGGAAGCGCAGTTGGCGGTGGAGAAAAAGGCGCGCGCTGGAGTGACCATTGTGGAACTGAATGATCTGTGTTGGGGAACTCTGCAAAAGGGTTTGGACGAGAAATTTCACCATTTGGGCGGCAAATCTAAAATGGCATATAAAGGTCGTCCTCACGGCGTGAGCCATCTGATAGGCGAGCAGGAGCACGACGGCGACCCGTTTAGGGATTACGGGATCGAGCCAATGAGGCCGGGATGGTTGATCAGCAATGAACCGGGTCTTTACGGTAAGTTCCGGTGGAAGCATAAAGGCAAGGTTTACGATGAGGAAATCGGGATTCGGATTGAGGACAATCTACTGATTACCAAGACCGGGTGCGCCAATTTATCGAAAGGGATACCCAAACGGGTGAATGAGATCGAACGGTTGATGGCGCGGCCGCGCCGGAAGTGATCAGAGTTCCTTCAAAGCATCCAACACTTCATCGATGTGGTTATTGACTTTGACCTTGAGGAAAATTTTGCGGACCACTCCCGCCTTATCGATGATGAACGTGCTACGAACGATTCCCATGAATTTTCTGCCGTAGAGTTTTTTTTCTTGCCAGACGCCGTACTTGCTCACCACCTTTTGATCGACGTCGCTGATCAGGGTGAACGGCAAATCATATTTTTCGATGAACTTTTGATGTCTTTCAGGGGAGTCGACACTGACGCCGAGGATTTTCGTGTTTTTGAATTTTTTGAACTGATCGCGAAAATTGCAGGCTTCGGTAGTGCAACCGGGGGTCATGTCCTTGGGGTAAAAATACAAGACAACATTCTTTTTGCCCTTAAAGGAGCTCAGCTTGACTTTGTTTCCGCTTTGATCCGGCGCTGAGAAATCAGGGGCCTTGTTTCCTTCTTTGACCATAGGACGTTAGGAGGGTTATTTAAGC
>JAUVMD010000063.1 GCA_030600405.1 Nitrospirota bacterium | reverse complement strand
TCTGCCCGCCGAAACCGGAAGCCACCGGGGTGGTCTTCCACTGCGGCGACATTTTTACCGAGCATCTTTCGCTGGAGGACCTGAACCATCCCCGCACACTGTTAGTCACCCAAATGGACGGTGGCCCCTTGTCCGATGAACACGGGTTTCCCCTGCGCGTCATCGTGCCTTTCAAATACGGTTATAAAAGTCCCAAAGCCATTGTGAAGATCGAATATGCCAGCGATCTACGATACGGCACCTGGAGCAAGATCGGCCCGTACTCGCCCGACGGCACCATCCTCCCCGGCACCGACCACCCGCTTGATTTAGGCAAAACCCCCCACCGCATCTCCGGCGGCGAAATAACCGGTTACTGATTCATCACAGACTGCTAACCGCAGGGGCAGATTGCGGCACGCTGACGCGGATCGCTAACTCCGCTTGTTCCGTGCTCCCGGTTCCGGCATTGTAAGGATTGGGGTACAATAGCGACTAATCTGGCGACGTTTGATTATCAATTTATTCGGGTTAATCGATTCCTATGGCGAAGAAAGATTACAACATTATCGTGATCGGCGCGGGTTCGGCGGGACTGGTGTCGGCGTATATCGGCTCGATCGTCAATGCCAAAGTCGCGCTGATCGAAAAACATAAAATGGGCGGCGACTGCCTGAACACCGGTTGCGTGCCCAGTAAAGCCCTCATTCGAACCGGGAAAATCCTGTCCTACATCAAACGGTCGCAGGACTTCGGGTTGAAATTGGCGCAGGTGGATTTCGAGTTTCTTGACGTCATGGAGCGCGTGCACAATGTCATTAAAAAAGTGGAGCCACACGACAGCAGTGAGCGCTACACCCAACTGGGTGTGGACTGCATCACCGGCTCGGCGAAGATCCTCTCCCCGCACGAAGTGCAGGTGGACGGTAAAATGCTGACCACGAAGAACATCATCATCGCCACCGGCGCACGTCCGGCGGTACCCCAAATTCCCGGACTCGACCAGGTGGACTACCTGACTACGGACACCATCTGGGACCTGCGCGAACTGCCCAAGAAACTGGTGGTGATGGGCGGGGGACCCATCGGGTGTGAACTGGCGCAATGTTTCGCACGGCTGGGGAGCGAAGTGACCCTCGTTGAAATGCTCCCCGATATTCTCATCCGCGAAGACGAAGAAGCCAGCCACATGGTGCGGCAGAAATTCATCGCCGAGGGGGTCGACGTGCGCATCAACTCCAAGTGCAAGGAAGTGGTGGTGCAGGACGGAAAAAATTTCATGCTGGTGGAGAAAGAAGGCACAACCGACCGGGTGGAGTTCGATCAACTACTGGTCGCGGTGGGCCGCGCCGCCAACGCCAAAGGTTTCGGGCTGGAAGATATCGGTGTGAAACTGGGACCGCGCGGCACGGTGGAGGTCGACTCCTATTTAAGAACGACCACGCACAAAAACATTTACGCCTGTGGCGACGTGGCGGGTCCGTTTCAGTTCACCCACACCGCTGCGCACCAAGCCTGGTACTGCGCAGTCAACGCGTTGTTCAGTCCTTTCAAGAAATTCAAAGTCGATTACAGTGTCATTCCCTGGGCCACGTTCACCGATCCAGAAGTGGCGCGCGTGGGCCTCAACGAAAAAGATGCGAAGGAGCAGGGCATTCCTTACGAGGTGGCGACGTATGGCATCGACGACCTCGACCGCGCCATCGCCGACAGCGAGGACAAGGGCTATGTGAAAGTATTGACCCCGCCCGGCAAGGACAAGATTCTGGGCGTCACCATTGTCGGCTACCACGCCGGGGATTTGATCACCGAATACGTGCTGGCCATGAAGCACGGCCTCGGACTGAATCAGATTCTGGGAACCATCCACATTTATCCGACGATGGCGGAAGCCAATAAATACGCCGCCGGCATCTGGAAAAAAGACCATGCGCCGACAGGCTTGCTGAATTTCATCCGAAAGTTTCACGCGTGGCGGCGGTAACTCGCATCACCATCAGTAATACGTACCAAGCCGCCGACCCTGATCGATCGCGAATCTGCGGAAGGAAATGCTCTGATTTTGGAAGTGTGGGGATAAGCTCTCCTCTTCCAAAATACCGCCTACTTCATTCTTCTAACCCCATAAAGGCGGAAGGTGCCCGCTTCTTGTTTGTGGTAATAAAGGATTTTCTTGTCCGGCGTAAAGGTTGGACCCTCGACGAGTCCGGTGATCGTCCTGATCCACCGGGGTTCACCGAAAGGCTCCTTGAGCGATTGCCGGCTCGCCACGAGAATGCGACTGACCATCCCACGAAAATTCCCATTTTTAATAATAATCCTTGAGCGTGTGAACGAAAGCTCAAGTTGATCTGCGGAGAGCGAAGGAGCGTACTCCAGTTCTTCGGTATTGATGTTGCGGAAAATTTTATCAGAATCATCCCGCCGTTCAAAACGGTCTTCCACCCATTGCGCCACATGCAAATTCGATGTTTTGGGGACATTGAAATCCGTATTCCACTGATTCACGGTGTAATACAATGTCTTGCCGTCGGCGCTGATTTCAGCGTCCATATTGAGCCAGCCGGGTTTGTTGGGAGAGATATCTCCGCTCACAAGACCCACGTCAGTGGCTTCACCATTTTTAAAGATTCCCGTATGAATCGTTGAGCGCTTTTCTTTATAGGCACGGGGAGAAATGAAAAACAACCGATTGTTTTGATCGAGCGAAGGAGCACCGTCGACCATGCTCGAATTGGCTCCCCGGATTTTTCCCAGGTACTGGAAGGTATGATCGTCCATCCGTTGAGCGTGATGAAGGTCGGGATCACGTTTTTTACCCTCGGTACTGTGGGCCGCGTTGCCATTATTGAACAAAAGGTACTGCCCGTCACGGGTAATGAAGGGTTCCATAATCCCCTTCGTTGCGTCATAACCCAGAACCATAACAGGTTGCGGATCATTGTAGAGATCGCTTGCAGGTTCGCTGAACTCGTGCCGGAGGTTCTCCCCGGATTGAAGCTTCGCGAGGGCCTGATCCAAAAAAGCCTCGCCCCTCGCCACATCTCCCTTTTCAAAGCGGCCGCCAGCGGCTTCCATGGTGGCCAGAACCCCGCTGACATCTTCCCCGGACTGCGCCCTTTGCCGGATCAACCCCTTCGCGGTTTCGGCCTTCTGTTCAATGCGGGACCGCGTCTCTTCGGAAACAGAGGACCCACGAAAACAACCGATCGCCATAAAGAGTGCCAAGCCCAGCGCAATCAGAAAAAGTAACGGTTGGCATCGCATAATTAATTCCTTTACGGTCCGAAACCTTCCTGGCGAAATTAAATTTCAATAAAAAGGCCGCCGTCCTTGACGGTAACACGGTATGTGGGCATGGACTGGGTGCGGTCGAATTTGAAGAGACCGGTTTTGATGTGCCAGGCGTGCTGCTCCCTGACGCACAGGGCGTACATGCCGTTCAATTTTCCCCGCGCAAGGCTGGACTCGCATTTCTTGCACTGGTCGGTAATGGCCAAATAGCGGCCTTTGGCGAAATACACCCCCAAGGCATAAGGGATTTCGGTGAAGGGATGTACGAACTCGACCCGTTTGCCCTGTTCCTCCTCCGGGGCATCGGCCAGGTCTAATATGCGGACTTCAGACATTTTAGTTTATAGGAATTCATTCTATGGGAAGGTAAGGGCCGTAATGATCGCGGAAATATTTTTCCAGATCCCAACGGAACCGGCCCTTCAAATGAGGCAATTGTTCCGCCACCTCGTGGTCGAATTTCACGTAGTCCTCGGTCAGCTTCTGCACCTCTTCTTCGCGCTTGATCTTAGGATCCAGGTAGGATTCACCCATAGAAGAAGTACCTACCACTAAATCCCGGCCCCGCCGGATCCATCGGGCCAGAAGCGTCTGCTCCTCCTCGGACCCCGGTTCGATAACAGCCATTGTATTCAATTCCTCAATATTACAGTTTTAACGGATTGTCTTTGAAGAGGGTCATTTAAAATCATTTTTCGTCCGGGGTCAAGGGGTCTTCCGCAATTTCCGGTCCGACGGGTCGGATAATCACACTGGGAGGTTGCAATTGGCCCTTGAACTAGGTAGCATATGGGCCATTCCCAACGGACATTTATTCGCACTTCTGAATCTTTTTCACATAAGGATGACCCGATGACTACCGAGTCGACAACGCCGCAAAGCGCAGAGGGTTGGTTCCAAAAGGGACTGACGCTGGGCCGGGCCGAGGACAACGAAGGCGCCATCAGCGCTTATGAACAATCAGTGGTTTTGGATCCCGAACACTTCCGGGCCTGGTTCAACCTGGGGAGCCGCTATGGCAAACTCCAGCAAAACGCCAAGGCCCTGCCCTGCTATCAAAAAGCGGTGGAACTAAAACCGGATGATGTTATGGCTCATTACAGCCTGGCCTTCATTTGCAACCTGTTGAATATGATCGAAGACTCGGTCGAGCATTACCAGAAGGCGATCAAGATCAATCCCAACTTTGCCCGCGCCCACAGCAACCTGGCGACGGTGCATTATTCCGTCAAGCAGGGCAAGGAGGCCATCCACCATCTGCGCATCGCCAAAAAACTGTTCGAAGAACAGGGGGAATTGCACATGGTAGAAACGGCGGGAAGCCTGCTCACGGAATGCTACGCAGAATTCAAACTGTCACCGGAAGATTTTGAGTAACGCGCCGGACTCTCACTAACTCTTCACCCAGACCCGTTTCATGGATTACGATGTCATCGTCATCGGCGGCGGCTCCGGCGGTTACGCCGCGGCGGATACCGCGCAATCGACTGGAGCGAAGGTAGCGATCGTCGATCCCGGTCCGCTCGGTGGACTGTGCATCCTGCGCGGGTGCATGCCCACCAAAACCATTTTGCGCTCGTCGGACATCATGGCCCTCATGAAGAGAGCAGGAGAGTTCGGACTGTCCGCATCGGGCATTCAGGCCGATCTAGCCGCCATCATCGAACGCAAACACCGGCTCATCCGCGAATTCGCCGATTACCGCATTGGGCAACTCAAAAATCCACGCTTCACCTTAATACAGGACAAAGCCGCTTTCGTGTCGCCCAATGAAATAGAAGCCGGAGGTAAACGACTGTCGGCCAAATCGTTCATTATCGCCACCGGCTCGGTCATCAATCAGGTTCCCGTTCCCGGTCTGGAGGAAACGGGCTACATCACCAGCGATGACGTGCTGGAGTTGAAAGACCAGCCGGAGTCGATGGTCGTTCTGGGCGCCGGACCGGTCGCGGCGGAACTGGCGCAGTTTTATCAACGCATCGGCACCGAGGTGACGTTGATCCAGCGTAGCCAACACATCCTGTCTTTCACCGATGAAGATTTGGCGCGGCCCGTCGAAGCACGGTTCCGTGAGGAGGGCATGACCATTTATACCAGCACGCAGTTGCAACAGGTGTCAGCCGAGGGAAATAATAAAACCGTCCGTTTCATGCACAAGGGTAAGGAGAAATCGGTATCCACCTTGTGTGTCCTTGATGCATTGGGACGTCGTCCGAATATTGACGGCCTGAACCTCGACGCGGCGGGGGTGGAGATGAGCGAGTGGGGCATCGGCGCCGATTGCGCCATGCAGACCAGCCAGCCGCACATCTTTGCGGTGGGAGATGTCAACGGCCTGCACGAGGTGGTGCACATCGCCATCCAGCAAGGGGAAATCGCCGGCTGGAACGCGACCCATCCGGATCAAACGCCGCGGGAAGTCGACGAACGGCTCACCACCAACGTGGTGTTTACCGATCCACAAGTAGCGAGCGTCGGCCTCACTGAAAAAGATTGCCGGAAGAAAAAAATCGATTATTTCGCCGCGTCGTATCCGTTCGACGATCATGGTAAATCGTTATGCCTCGGCGAGACGCATGGCAATGTGAAATTGCTGTGTGATCCCAAAAGCGGGGAGATCCTCGGAGGCCATATCACCGGCCCCGAAGCAGGCGAACTGATCCATCAATTGATCGCCGTGATGTATTACAAGGGCACAGTGAAAGACCTGCTCACCATGCCGCACTACCACCCCACCCTATCCGAAATCCTCACCTACCCCGCCGAAGAACTGACAAGCAAAATCAAATAAGTTCTGAAGAAAATTTTTTTAACAGAAAGATTGATTTGGGAATGAGGAAATAGTAACAATAAAATAAAGAGGACAGTTTATACTACAAGCTCAAGGCAAAAGATCGCCTTGAGCCTGCTGTGTAATTTTTGTTGAGGTACTACAGTGTGAAGGCGTTCGGTCACACCATGTCTTTCAGGGCTTTCAGCGGCTGAACCTTAACCACCTTGCGGGCGGGCTTGGCCTTGAAGATGCACGCTTCGCCGGTAAAAGGATTGACACCTGGCCTCTCCTTGGTGGCCGGTTTTTTGACGACTTTGATTTTCATCATTCCTACCACGTTGAACAGGCCGGGACCGCGCGACGAGAGAGATTTGCTAATCATCCCCCCAAGAGATTCGAATACGGCGCCGACTTCTTTGCGGGTTAATCCTGTGTCCGAGGCGATATGATTCAATACTTCTGATTTGGTGGGTGGTTTGTTTGCGTTCGAGGTTTTTTTGGCTGCCATGCGTATGATCTCCTTTACACGGTTAAGGTCATAAATGACCCGGATAGAATGCCACGGGGACGTGGCCAACATTTAAATGATAATCGAAATTTATGGTTTGTACATCAAAAAACCCGCTATTTCCCGAAAGTTTTTCAATTTCATTGAAGACGGCAGTTCTAAAAAACCCGCCAGCGGGGAGAGCCCCGGTCCAAATTCCTCTCAATTTGTTTTTGGTTTACAGTGAACCCAGTTGGTCGGCAAAGCGGTCCAGGCTCTCCCAAGAGTTCATTTCGGTAGCGCAGAGGAGCAGACAATGATCCAATTCAGGGTAAAAATGTCCCAACGGCAAACCAGCGACGATATTGGCTTCCAGCAGTTTGGCATGAAGTTCCTGCGCCGGTCCAGGGCATTCCAGCACGAATTCATTATAGGTATCGGCCAGGAACCGCAGGCC
>JAUVMD010000342.1 GCA_030600405.1 Nitrospirota bacterium | reverse complement strand
CTGATGGTGTCGGTGGTGACCCGGCGCCGTCCGATCGGCTCCGACGCGGCCATCGGGGTGATCACCACCGCCTCCTTCGCGCTCGGCCTGGCGCTGATCCAGCTGTACGGCTCACCCGGCGGCAGCGCTGAGGCGGCCCTGTTCGGCAACGTTCTCGGGGTGACCCGGGCCGACCTGTGGGCGGTGCTGGCGGTCAGCCTCGATAAGGGGTCTCCCGACAAGGTTCAGACATTTGCCGACGAGTACCAGTTGTCCTTCCCAATATTGCTCGATCTGGACGGACAGGTGGAAAGCCGGTACACTTCCTTCACGATTCCCACCACTTACGTGATCGATAAAAAGGGCATGGTGGTGGCCGAAGTCGATGGCGCCAAAAACTGGGAATCGGAAGAAACGTTCGAAGCCCTCGAATATTTGTTGAAAGCTCCGGGATAAAACCTTCTAATAGATAGATAGGGATTATTACGCACTTATTCTCAAACCTCATACGGAAACGAAACCCATAATGCAAACCGACCAGAAAATATTAACTTCAAATCAGCAGTTTTACGATGCGTTCAACAAGCAGGATTTAGCCATGATGAAAGACGTGTGGCAGGACGATGCCTGCGCCCGCTGCATTCATCCCGGTTGGCCGGTGATCAAGGGATATGAAGACATCATCCAAAGCTGGGAGGATATTTTTAACCACAACCAGCACATGGAAATCAAAGTATCCGATGCCGACGTCATGATCCAGGATGATTTTGCCTGGGTGAGTTGCCAGGAAAACCTGTTTTCCATCAAAATGACGGGCGTGCAGAGCTCCAAGGTGCACGCCACCAACCTGTTTCAAAAAGTGGGTGGGGAATGGAAAATGATTCTCCACCATGCCGCCGCCATTCCCACCGTCACCCAGGAAGAAACCTCCTGATCTTCCCGGATCCTTTCTTTAAAGCACTCCCTTCGATTTAAAAACGCGAACGTTCTTGAACGGACGCGCGAATTGACATATCCTTTCCCTTTTTGGAAAAAGACCTTTGTGTAACCTTGTCACCCTGAGCCTGTCGAAGGGTGACGACTGAATCGCGACATGCTTCGACAGGCTTACCATGACCCGCTAAGTAGAATAAAATCAGCTCCGGGCCTTGCCCGGTTCCATTGAGGGAGCAGGCTGGGCGAGGAGACTCTTTCATGAACATCGTCAGTTGGAATGTCAACGGCATCCGCGCCGTGGTGAAAAAGGGGTTTTTCGAGTGGCTGGCAAAGGTATCGCCTGATGTGGTGTGCCTGCAGGAGATCAAGGCCCGGCCCGATCAGGTGCCGCCAGAAGTCGCGGAGCCGGCCGGTTACCACGCCGTGTGGAAACCCGCCCAGCGTAAGGGCTACAGCGGTGTAGCCACCTTTACCAAAAAGAAACCCAAAGGCGTTCATCTGGGAATGGGGATCGAAAAGTTTGATGTGGAAGGCCGTTACATCCGCCACGAGTTCCCCAAGTTTGATCTGCTCAATATTTATTTTCCCAACGGCACCAGCGGGGAAGAGCGCCTTCAATACAAGCTGGATTTTTACGACGCGTTTCTCGATCATTGTGAAGCGTTGCGGGCGGAAGGCAGGGAACTAGTCATCTGCGGGGATGTGAATACCGCGCACCAGGCCATCGATCTGAAAAACCCCAAACCGAATGAAAAAAACTCCGGGTTCCTGCCTATCGAGCGCGAGTGGATGGACAAATTCATCGCCCACGGTTACATCGACACCTTCCGCCAATTCAACCGGGAGCCCGATCAATATTCCTGGTGGACCTACCGTGCCCAGGCGCGCGAACGCAACATCGGGTGGCGGCTGGACTACTTTTTCGTCACCGAGGGCCTCATGAAACGCGTTAAAAATTCGTACATTACGCCGGAGGTGATGGGCTCCGACCATTGTCCCGTGGGCCTGGTGATCAGGGGCTAGGGACTTTCCCCCGCGCTGTGGTACTCTTAACCCTCTTAAATTCAACCCTCATCCTGCGAGGTGCTCCTCGGCGGGTTTTGATATCCGGAAAGGAACGTCCATGAGTTTTGAAACTCACCAGACCTATCACGGTTTTAAATGCACACATCAGGAAAACATCAAGGAGCTCAATTCCGTTGCACTACAGTTCGAGCATGAGAAAACAGGAGCCGAACTGTTGGTGATGGAGAACGACGACGACAACAAGGTGTTCAGCGTTACCTTCCGCACCCCGCCCGCTAACGATCGCGGTGTGGCCCACATTCTGGAACACAGCGTGCTGTGCGGCTCCCGTAAATATCCCGTCAAGGAACCGTTCGTGGAACTTATGAAGGGCAGTCTGCAGACGTTTCTCAATGCCATGACGTTTCCCGACAAGACCATGTACCCGGTGGCCAGCAGAAACCAGAAGGATTTGTATAACCTCATGAATGTGTACCTCGACGCCGTGTTTCATCCGCGTATTACGCAGGAGACTTTCATGCAGGAGGGCTGGCATTACGAACTGGAGGACCCGGACGGTCCGGTATCCTACAAAGGTGTCGTGTTTAACGAAATGAAAGGGGTGTTCTCCAGTCCCGAAAGCGTGCT
>JAUVMD010000119.1 GCA_030600405.1 Nitrospirota bacterium | reverse complement strand
TTAAAATGCTGGCCCCTGTTTCAACCGCCCTTTTGGAAGCGTTCAGTTCAATATTGGCGATTTTAACGAAAGAGGCCCCGTTCTCCGGAACGTAATTGGAAACTCCGGTTACTTCCGGTCCCTCCATCTCGGAGATCCGGGCTTTGATGAGATAGACCAAGCTCTGGTTGGAATGGACAATGGATTTGAATAGATGATACGACGGATTGTTCTGTTCCAACTGTCCCATCCGCAGTTTTAACAACTGATTCTCGCCTTCCAGGGCGCGGATGATGGTTCTCCGCGACAGCAGGTCAAACTGGTTGACCACCGACAGGTCCCGGGTCAAACTCGCCTCAAACAGATTATTAGTGTCGTCGAGCGATTGACGGATGATCTGGGTATATTTTTTCAAGTACGCGTTGAATTCTTTCACCTGGGGGCTGAACCGCTCAGTTTTAAAGTTGGGTTGGTAAAGGGCGTCCAGTTTTTTGCTGGCGGTTTTGAATTTTTCCTCAATGATGGTCGACAGTTGGCGTTTTTTCTGGAGTGCGTCCTCTTCTCCAACGGTTTCCATCAATACCGCCTGACTCAAATCGTCGATGGCCGAGGTTTGGGTGAACACCTCCGTCAATTCGTTGTACAGACTCGTAGAGCTTTCCAGATAACGTGTGTATTCCTTAAGGTCGTGAAACAGATCCGTACTGCTACCCGGAGCAGCGGCAAGATTTTTATTAAATGAAAGAATGCAAATCAGAAGGATGACAATAACGCGGTATCGAAGTTTCATAACCCACTTTCCTTAGATAGAGGAAACATACGGTGCGGTTCCGTGCCTCTCGGGCAGGGCTGACCGGAGTTGATGGGAGCGGTGAACCCAACTTCCGGCATTTCCACTCGTTTCCCAATTTCCCGTTTTTATTCAATGTTTACATCAGGATAAGTAAGGAAAGGGCGCTTGGCAAACATTATTTTGGAATGTAATTGTAAATTAAATTAGAATGGTTTTTAACTATTTGAATTAACTGGGGTTTCCTCAGAAGCGGAGATTCAAGGGTTTATCCAATAGGATCACTCGGGGGCGCAAGCCGATAGGAAACGCGCACCTCGCTGGCATACACGTCCGCCCAGTGGCAGGCTTGCTTTTGCTCCGGGGTCCATAAGTCCCTCCAATGACAGGGTTTCTGAATGTAGTCGTCCCACTCCAGAAACCGGAAATCCAGACCCAGAATCTGGAACCAGATTTCCAGCAGGGCGCGGCTGGGAAAGTTGGTCAGGGTGAGTTGTTTTCCTTTATAGGGAAAGGCATTGGGAAGCCGATAGTCTTTTTTTTCCGACTGGGTCAACGAGGTCAGCAAAACCGGCAGGTCCAGCGCTTCATCACTGACATTGGGATAATACTGGAGTGCATCCTTACCCTGCAGGGCGGCGTACCGGGCGGTGAAGGTATCGAGCAGAATACACTTACGCGTCACCCGCGCCATCAGCTCGAGCAGCCGAAAGGGTTCCATCACGTAATAGAGCAGCCCGAAGCAGAGAATCGTATCGAAACTATCCGGTTCACATTTCTCCAGAAAATCAAAAACGTCTTTCACTTCAAACCGGTAAGAATCGGGAGAGACCTGCACTCGGCTGAACAGATCCTCTCCCTTCCGGACCATGGCTTCCTCGGTATCCACGCCGTGAACATGGTGTGCGCCGAGTTGTAAAGCGGCGTAGGAGAGGGTTCCCATATGCGAGGCCAAATCCAGCACCCGGCAGTCGCGGATCACGTTCACATGGCGAGCCAGCAGGGTGTCCACTCGGCCGTTCAAGCATTCGTAATGATAAGGAATGGCCCAGCGCCGGGCGCGGCTGTCTTCCATTAAAAATGGCGAATCTTCTGGAAAATAAGAATGGACCTTTTTCAATCGTAACCTATTAATTTATTTAATATTATCTAAGCTCCCACGCTGAAACGGGAGAAGCCCTGCGAGGCGGTTATTATAGCCCAAATGACTGAAAAAGCAGGAACAGATTGGTTGTAAGGTCTGCTGTATCCCTACGACCAATAAAACTGGTTGCATTGATGTATATAGATAGGTAAATATGTCCTGATTGGGGACTCATTTTAAGGGAGTTTTTCAATGCCAAGACGGTTTTCGATGCAATTAATTATGGGCATTGCTCTGACCCTATTGGGAGCAGGAGTTTCCGTGCAGGTATGGCTGGGAGGGTGGACCCAGGTTTTTGCCCAGGGTTCTTCCACGGTGATCCGGGTCGCCGGGTCCACAACGGTTTTGCCCATTGTATCCCCCGCGGCGGAGAGGTTCCAAATCCGCAATCCATCAGTCAAGATCACCGTCAATGCCGGCGGCTCCGGCGTCGGCATCCACGGCGCGGGCACCCGACGGTTGGATATCGGCCTCGCTTCCCGTGAAATCACTCCCAAAGAAAATAATCGTTACGCCTCCTCCCAACTCAACTCTATCGTCATCGGTCGCGACGCGGTGGCGTGCGTGGTGTCCTCCGAAATATTTAACAGCGGGGTGCATTCACTTTCCAAACAACAGATCGGCGACATTTATCTTGGAAAGATCACCAACTGGCAACAGGTCGGCGGACCCGACCGGTCGATCATCGTGATTGACAAGGAGACACACCGCGGCACCCGCCACGTATTCATGCAATACCTGTTCGGAAAGCCCAACGCGCGGGCACCGGGCGCGCGGCTCGTCACCGGCTCCAACAACGAGGAGCAGGCCAAAATCGCGCAAAGCGATGCCGCTATCGGCATGCTCTCAATGGCGTGGATCAATGATGATGTGGTAGGCATCGGTATCCGTGATGGGCGTCAGGTCATACAACCCACCTTGGAAAATGTGCGTAGTGGAAGTTTTCCTATCGCCCGCAATCTGAATCTTATAACCGCCGGTAACCCTGTCGGTGCGGCCAAACAATTCATCGATTACCTGCTGAGTCCAGAAGGCCAGAAAATTGTTGAGGCCAGCGGGTATATTTCCATACATTCGCCGCAAGCCGTATCCCAAGTGGCGGGTTCTCATTCCAAATGAACAAGCATCCCATGTTTTCCGAAAGGGGACCGGCGTTTTGGTGGACCGGTTTCACGGCACTCATTGCCTCCGGAACCATTTTTATTTTGTTCGTCAGTCTGGTAATCGAAAGCGTTCCCGTTTTTAAAGCGGAGGGTATTTCGTTTCTGTGGGGAACGGACTGGTTCGCGGGCGAGGCATACGGCGCCTTACCGATGGTTTTCGGTTCGTTGGTAGTCACCGGTCTCGCGGTGGTGATAGTGCTCCCCTTCGCGCTGGGGAGCGCGATCCTGACCTCTGAATTTCTCAATGGCCGTTTGCGCTTGATGGTCAAAGCCGCCATGGAGTTATTGGCGGGTGTGCCCGGCATCATCTACGGGTTGATGGGTATCGCACTATTGACTGTCTGGGTGCGCGATGTGTTCGGCCTCATTGACGGCAACACACTATTTACGGCGGGCCTGTTGTTGGCGGTGATGATTCTGCCGACTGTCATGACACTGGCCGAAGACGCTCTGCGTGCGGTGCCCGGTGAATTCCGCGACACGGCATTGAGTTTGGGACTGACCCGGATGGAGACGGTTCTGAAAGTGGTGGTGCCGGAGGCGTTACCCGGTTTGGCTGGAGCGGTGTTTCTGGGACTAGGACGGGCCATGGGCGAGACCATAGCCGTTATGCTGGTGATCGGCGGCATCGACCGCATTCCGCAACCCTGGTTTAACCTGTTTGCTCCCGGGCAAAATATTCCCTCCAAGATCGGGCGCGAGGCCGCCGAAGCGCTCGGTTTCGACGTGCAATGGAGCGCCCTGATCGCTTTGGGACTGCTGTTGTTCGTGATGGTGATGACGCTGACCTCGGCCGGAAATTTTTTATTAGGGAAAGCGCGATGAACAACCGCCTCTTCAAAGAACGGATTTCGATGATTGCTCTATACGGATTCACCGGTTGTGGCTGTCTGGTGCTGGCGGTCATTCTGGCAACAGTTTTTACTAAAGGAGCCCCCGCCATCAGCGTTTCCTTTCTCCTCGAAGAGACTCGGAACTTCGGGCTGGAGGGAGGTATTCTTTATCAGATGGCAGGCACCTTGATTTTAATGACGGGTGCGGCCCTCGTGTGTTTGCCGGTGGCTTTGGGATCGGTCCTGTTTCAAACCGAGTTTTTGCATTCCCCGAAACTCAAAAAAATATTTCGTCTGCTCATCTACTCGCTCAACGCTGTACCCACCATTATTTTTGGATTGATCGGTTATTTGTTCTTCGGCGTGTTTCTAGAGGCCGGGGTGTCGTGGGTGACGGGTGTATTGATTCTGGCGGTGATGATTCTACCGACCTTGCACGTCAGCATTCACGAAGCGGTGGAGTCGATTCCAAAACATTACCGGGAAGCGGGCCTGGCGTTGGGATTGTCACCGGGGCAACAGATGCGCGCCGTCGTTCTGCCGCAAAGCTTGCACGGTATCGTGACGGGAACCCTGCTGGGACTGGCACGGGCGGCAGGGGAGACGGCGGCCATCATGTTTACCGCCACTGCGTTTTCCGGTGTGCGCCTGCCGCAGTCGTGGACCGAACCGGTGACCACTCTGCAAACGCATATTCTGGTGCTGGCCCAGGAAGCGGCCAATCCTAAGGCTTTGACTCATGCCTGGGGCGCGGGACTCGTGCTTTTGATGCTCGTGTTTATATTGATCACAGCGACACTCTGGATTCGATCCGGTTTGGAGATGGAGGCGGAGCGATGACCGAAAACACACACGCCATTCAACTGGAATGCGTGCGCCTCAGTTATTCCGGCAAGGCCGTGATCGAGACCGCCTCTTGCACCATCCGCAAGAACGCGGTGACCGCAGTGGTGGGTCCGTCGGGTAGCGGCAAGTCCACCTTGCTGAGAACATTGTGCCGAATGAACGACCGCATCCCGGGCTTCCAGGTAGAAGGCCGAGTGCAGGTGCTGGGCCGGGATATTTACGATCCGGGGGTCAATGTATATGAACTCCGCAAACAAGTGGGGATGGTGTTCCAGAAGCCCTGCGTGTTTCCCAAATCGATATACGAGAACGTTATCTTCGGTCTCAAGTTTCACGCTTCCCCAAACGGCGAGAGTTTTCCTGAACGATCGGAGCAGGCCTTACGCGATGCTTTTTTGTGGGACGAGGTGAAGGACCGTCTGCACGATCCGGCGCACACTCTATCGCAGGGTCAGCAACAGCGGTTGGCCATGGCGCGCACGTTGGCGGTCAATCCCGAAATCCTGCTGATGGACGAACCGACTTCGGCCCTGGATCCAAAATCCTCACGCGCCATTGAGGATTTGATTCTATCCCTGAAGGATCGGCACACCCTCGTGCTGGTGACTCACAATGTCGAACAGGCCGAG
>JAUVMD010000343.1 GCA_030600405.1 Nitrospirota bacterium | reverse complement strand
TGGGGATCTTCATACCAGCCGACACATTCCGTGCACTTTTCCCAGTCGATTATATAGATTTCATCGCCCTCGGTGATTGCTTCGTTGGGGCATTCTGGCTCGCAGACTCCGCAATTGACACAATCTTCATTAATTAATAAAGCCATCGTATCTCCTTCAATAAAACAGAATGTCTGTTTTATGAGCTATAAATGAACTTTTTCAAACGAACTGGTTTCAGGATTCCATTCAAAAAACGCCTGATCCTTGATTTTTTTATTATACACCGAGATGACCAGATAACGAGCATCCGGATAAGTCGGTTCGTTGTCGAACAGGGCCATCCGCTTATCCTCTTCCGAAAAATACGCATCGTGCTCCGGATGCGAGTGATAAAACAGCTTGATCACCAAGCCTTGTTCTTCCAACTGCTTCATGATCCTCATCAGTTCCTTGGGATCGATGGTGTAGGCGGTGCGTGCGTCCCGTACGTAGGTTTTGGGGTCCTGCTCGTGCAACTGATTCTGAATATTCGTGCAACGAAAAATCTGATCGTTTTCCGGATGATCCGGCTTGCCGATCACGATCCCGCAACATTCGTCAGGGTACTCCGCTAAAGCGTGTTCCCGCGCTTCCGTCAATATGTCGTCAGCCAAGGAAATCATTGGATTTGAGTCTATTTTGAAACGCAGAGGGCAGGTTTGTCAACGGGTTTCTAAAGATTGTCTGCCCACCGCTGGAAACGAACGATAACCTCTTGTAATTCGTTGTCTATTGAATATTCCAGGGGGATCAAACGTGGGTACGTACCACCAGATTGTCCTCCACAGAAATCTGGCAGGCCAGGCGCAGGTTGGGGTTTTTCTTGAGGGAGCGGGCCAGGTTTTTGTTCTCCACCTCGTTGCGCTCCGCCACTTGGCCGGAGGCGATTTCCACCCGGCAGGAGGCGCACAGACCCCGCCCCCGGCAGTTTAACAACTTGAAAATATGGGCGTAAATGCCGAGTTTGGCCGCGATGGCCACTTGGCGAAGGTTGGCCCCGGGTTCTACCTTCAAGGTGCGTTTTTGCTTTTCAAAAGTGACTTCTAGCATGCTTCCACCTGCACAAATTCCCCCAAGGTACCTTTTCCCCAATATCCGTGAAACGCACTACCCGCCGTCGAGCAGGCAGTGGTCATGTGAACAAACTGCGAAGCTCCCATTTCCGTTTTCAGTACGCCTACTTGAGAATAGGGGGGAATTTTGCCTCCGCAATTGGCGCATTCCACCGCATAACGCTCGCAGAGCGACAACAGGCAGGAGGCGCAAAACACCGGATCGAATACGTGAATCTCCTGACGGTCGAATTCAACCACCGTGGGGAGTTGGGAAATTTCAGCTCCGCATTCGGAGCAGTGAGCCGCTTGGGAGTTTTTCGAGCTGACTGTTTGCTTCATGATTCTGATGGTTTCGTGTAGTTATGCCCACTGTAATAGAGGGCCTATTGTACACCAAAGGGAATCAGTTGATGCAAACTTTTCTCATGTCATCGAAGTTGTCGAGGATCATACCCGCACCCTTGACGATGCTGAGCAGGGGTTCGTCGGGAACGAAGGTTTTGAGGCTGGTGGTTTCTTCGATCAGTTTGTCGAGGCCACGGATCAAGGCGCCGCCGCCGGTGAGGTAGATGCCGTTGGAATAGATGTCTGCCGAAAGCTCCGGCGGGGTTTTTTCCAGAGCTCGCATTAGAACGGTAACGATGGCGGATACCGGTTCTTTCATGGCTTCGCGGATTTCCTCGTCGTTGATGATCATGGAAGTGGGGACTCCGGTTTTAACATTCAACCCGCGAACTTCGGTGGTGAGCGCAGGCTCCACCGGGTAAGCGCTTCCGATCTGGATTTTGACCCGCTCGGCTTCGAAAATCCCGATATTTAAATGATGCTGTAATCGCATGTACCGCAAAATGGATTCGTCGAGTTCGTCGCCGGCGACCCGTATGGACTCGCCATATGCGATGGCCGACAGGGAGGTGACGGCCACGTCAGTGGTTCCCCCGCCGATATCAACTACCATGTTGCCTTCCGCTTTATGAACCGGAATGCCTACGCCGATTGCCGCGGCCATCGGTTCCTCCACCAGATGAACTTCCCGGACACCTGCCAAAGTAGCCGCATCGATAACCGCCTTCTTCTCCACCTGGGTAATGCAGGTGGGAATACCCACGACCATCCGAGGCTTGAACCGGTAGTTCTTGAGAGTTTTCTGGATGAAGTACTTGATCATCGTATTGGTGATCTCGAAATCGGCGATCACCCCGTCTTTCATAGGCCGAATGGTTTTCAGTTTGTTATGGGTCCGGCCGTACATTTGTTTGGCTTCCAGGCCCACGGCTACGGGATCCCCATACCCGTGACCATTATTATTACTGACCGCGACAACAGAAGGTTCGTTCAGGACAATCCCCTGGTTTTTGATGTAGACCAGCGTGTTGGCAGTGCCCAGGTCCATGGCCACGTCGGCTACGAAATAATCGGAAAGGTTTTTGAGGAAATTTTTAACCATGGACGTTCTCTTCGGTTTGGGTGGTTCTGGCCCAGGAGGTTTCGA
>JAUVMD010000270.1 GCA_030600405.1 Nitrospirota bacterium | reverse complement strand
AGTGGGCCATTGGGAAAGACCGGGTTCATTTTCATGTCTTTTCCGTATTTATCCTGGATGGAATGGTCCGGATCTACCAGTATCAACATTTCTTCCTTTTCCGGAAGCCGCCAGTCGTTGTACCCGGCCAATTGTTGATAGGCCATGTTGTGGGTATATTCGCGGGCCTCGTCCCAGGAAAGCCACCGGGCTTCCATTTGCCAGGAATCTTCTTTGGCCCACATCAGGCCGGTAAGGTTATCGGTGATGGTGTCATCGTTATTGTCGGTGAATCGGGGTTTATCGTCTGTCATGTGATTTATGTCCGCAGGGCCGCCTGGTCCTCCAAGGACATTGCGGACAAGCGAGATTTCAGGTTATTGAAATCGAACTTCGGCGGATGAATCAATGCCGCGCGTTTCTGGATGCGTTCGAAAGATAATTTCAGCAGAGTATCCGAATAGCAGAGCAGACGTGTCCGGCGCAGGATCTGCCGGACAGTCTTACGTGATATTTTGACGGGGTCGTCCGATTTCAAAAGTTGCCGGTTGTTATGGAGGACGGCCACCGTTTCCACCGCCATCCACAACGGCCAGATGCAAAACAGCCGGATGCGTGTTTCTTTCCGAGGAATAGCCAGGGTAAATTTTAAAGCATCCTGCAAGTGTCCCATGGTTTTGCTGAGCAGTTGTTCCAGGATTTGAAGATTTTTTTCCTCTGAGGCCCCGGCGCTGAACTCTTCCACCGTCAGGCCGTTGGATTCGATGTAAGAGCGCGGCACATAGGACCAGCCGCGTCCCCGATCGACAATGATATCCTTGGAGATATTGGTCATCTGCAGGCCGAGGCCGAAGGAAACTGCAGTGTCGCGCATGGTTTGCCGGGCGTGTTGGCTTAAATGAGGAATCTCCTCTAGAAAGAGATTGCACAGCATTTCCCCGACGGCGCCGGCCACGAAGTAACAGTATTCCTCCAACTCTTCCTCGTTTTTCAAAAGGGTGAGGGCGTTGGCATCGAATTTTTTCTGAAAGTAGGCCATGCCGTGGGCCATTTCCGAGACCGAAGGAATAATCTGCGTCTGGTGATTTTTTTTCAACGTGTCAAACACATTGAACGCTCGCTGGGTCTGGGATAGCAGTTCCAGATCAGTGGGATTGCCGTCGACCGCTTCACATTCCCGGATCCAAGAGGTCAAAGCGCCTTTGCGGTAATCCGCGTCTTGGATCAGGCGGGGAAATTCGAGCAACAGTTTGATTTTGATTTTGGGATCGAGTTGAGCGGCATCTTCAATGGTATCGATGATGCGGCAGAACAGGTAGGCGGTCAGGACGCTTCGGTGCAAATCGCCCTTGAGGGCGGAGATATTGAGCGCAAAAGTCCGGCTGACTTTCGGCAAAGCTTTTTGGCAATATTCCCAATCCTCCATCACCTTGCGCTTTAAACCCTCCAGACCTACACGTTCCGTAGACGGGGCGATGGGCTGACACCCGTCTCTGTGACCGGTCGAATGCATATAATTTCAGTTTTATGGAACCTTCGTGGACTTTCGGAACGGTTCCTGAATGGGCCGGGAAACCGGTTCTCCCGGGCCTAATGAACCGGCTGGATTTTCAGTTCGTCCATTTCTCTAGCGATTTCGAGGATCGCCGAATGCACGTCATTGATAATGTATTCCGGCGTGCTGGTCCCCGCCGTAATTCCGACATGTTTTTTGTTGATGAACCACTGCTTGTCCAATTGCGATGAGGCCTCAATGTGATAGGCTTCCACATTCTTTTCGTCACACACTTGCACCAGTTTTTTGGTATTCGACGAGTTGTAACCGCCGATGACGATCATCAGGTCCACCTGATCCGCCAGGTCCCCCACGGCAATTTGACGGTCGCGGGTCGGTTGGCAAATGGTGTTGACGAAGGCGACATCGTCCACGCAATCCATTTCCCGGATTTTCCCAACAAGGTGTTCCACTTTTTCCACCTGTTGGGTGGTTTGGCTAACGATGCCGAATTTTCTTTTTCCTGTGGCTCTTAGTTTTTCCAAATCATCTTCGCTACCCACTACAATGTAGTCATCGAGATCACCGACAATACCTTTGACTTCGACGTGGTCTTCCTGCCCAATCACAACGGGGAAATAATTTTTTTCCACCATGGATTTAATCGTATTGTGAACACGCATCACCAGTGGACAACTGGCGTCGAACACGACCAACCCTGCATCTGTCAGTTTCTTTTTCATTTTTTCAGCCGCGCCGTGAGCCGTGATCATGACTTTCTTGGTTTTGATCTGGTCGATGGCATCGGCTCCGTCGACGACGGAGACCCCGTTCTTTTTCAAGGACTCATTGACCTGCCCGTTATGAACCAGTTGGCCGATAATAGTGAGATCTCCCTTGAACTGGGGTTCCAAGGCGAGATTGATGGCGTCCTTGACTCCGAAGCAGGTTCCAAGAGCGCTGGCGAGTGATACTTTCATGGGTTTTCCTTCGAATTAATATAAGGGGTCAACCGTTCCTCAACGGTAAACAATTATGAAGTCCTGAATTTCAATAATATCAGACTGACTGGGGAAATTAAATAAAAAACAGGCGCCGGGAAAGGTTTAATCACTTTAAAAACAGGTTTTTCAACAGTTGTAACGTGGTCTCCCGCCCGATTTCCGCGATCGATTCGGTTAATGGGATTTTCTTCGGGCACACCTCAACGCACACCTGGGCGTTGCCGCAATCGGCGATACCACCTTCGCCCATAACCGCGTTCAGCCGCTCCTCTGATTCCATGGCGCCTGTGGGATGCATATTGAAGAGACGGATCTGGCTGAAGGTCGAGGCTCCCATGAAATTATTGTCCTTGGTGAATTGCGGGCAGGCTTCCAGGCAACATCCGCAGGTCATGCATTCGGACAGCAGGTAGGCCTTGGCCCGTTGTTTCTCCGGAATTACAGGGCCTTCGCCGATGTCGTAAGTCCCATCGATATGAATCCAGGCTTTGACCTTCTTGAGGTTTTCAAACATGCGGCTTCGGTCCACATGCAGGTCGCGAACCATAGGAAATTTGGATAGGGGTTCCAACACGATGGGTTGGGGAAGGGCGTCCACCAGCGCGGTACAGGCCTGGCGCACTTTACCATTGATCACCATGGTGCAGGCGCCGCACACTTCTTCGAGACAATTACACTCCCACACCACGGGCCTGACCTTTTGGCTCTGCCGGGTCACGGGATGCATCT
>JAUVMD010000165.1 GCA_030600405.1 Nitrospirota bacterium | reverse complement strand
GTTTTTGTTTCCCTGTGGGTGGGAGGGCTGATTGTGGGGGTGGTTCTGGCCGCCATTGGTTATTTTATGGTCCTGGGCATCGATACCAAGGCTCACATGCAAATCATACGGGCCAAGAAGCAGGTCGAGCGGCTGAAGCGGCTCAAACAAAAAAATGCACCGGTATATGAAAAAATTGATTGAAATGTTTGAGAAATATTGATAAAAACCATAACACTATTAGGGATTGAGCCCTAAGTCGGTCAAATAATTAGGAGCTTTTTAATGAAAAAATTGGTGATCATTCTTATGTTGTTGACTTTTGGGGTTGCGGGCGTCGGCTGTTACGGGACTGGTGACTGTTCTCACGGCGTTTGTAATGAAGAACATTCCAAATCCGTGGGTCCCCCGACTGAAGGTGCCCCAGAGGAGGCCGCCCCTGCAGAAGAAAAATCCGGAGAATAATTTTCACCCATTTGGTTTTCAGAAAATACCCCCCGTCTCAGACACAGAGGGGGGTATTTAGTTTTTTGGCAGGGTTGGGGGATTATTTTCCCACCACCTCCCCCCCCACGCACGCCCCATATTTTGAAAAATTCTGTTTCGATCCACAACTGCCTCAGAGGCTCATCCGAAGTCAGTAATCTGGATTTCTCCAATTTTAAGGTCTTTTTCAGTTAATTTTTGACAATGAGGCCGGGGCCGGTGATAGAATATGGGCAAATTCCATTAATTTCGGGTAATTCCGGACTCCCGGAAAGGCACACTCGGGAGCTGGGAAGCTTATGTTTGAAGGAGATGAAGAAGTTATGTCCAGACAACGGGCGACAGTGGAACAGGTGAGGCAGATTCAGGATCATTTTAAAGAGGGCACCGAATACCATAACGAGAAGAAATTTAAGGAAGCGATAGAGGCCTTTAGAAACGGGGCAGCGGTCAATCCCTTTCAAGAAGGTCATTTGGATGAATTGAGTAAAAAGCTGAAAGCCATGTCGGTCAAACTGGTTCAAGAGAGCATTGCTTACATGGGGTGTGCCGCCGTCCATTTGAAAAGTGTGATCGATGAGCTCAGTGAAAATGAAAGAGAATTGGTTCCGGTGGATGACTCACTGCTAGATGCTTTCAAGGACTGGGATTGAGGGATCTTATGGACGAGCAGGTTTTATACGACGTATTCAGGCAGGAGATCCGGGAGAAAAAAATTCCGATCAGTCTGGGTAAAACCTGTCCGGTCAAATGCACCTTTTGTTATGAGAAAGATCATAGTTACCGCCCCACCATCGAGCCTCCCCTAACCACCCAGGAGCAATGGGAATTCATCCTTGGGGAGATCCAAAAATACCCGACCCAACCGGGAGAGGCCTGGCTTCTGGGCGGAAACGAATACATGGAATGGACGGATATTTTCCTGCATCCCAAAGCCATGGAATGGTTGGAAGAGTTTCTGGATACCACGGACAAGCAGGTCATATTTTTTACCGTCGGGTATGCCAAGCCGGACAGCATTCAAAAGCTGGTTGAAAGATATCCCGGCCGCATCAATTTCGAGCTTTCTGTAATCACCCTCGGAGAAAACCGGAAGAAACTCATGCCGCACGCTCCCACGGTCAAGCAGGTGCTGGAATTGATCGGGGGATCGGTCGTGACCTCCTCTAATTTTTATTCCTTTGGGCCGGATACCATGTCCAAAGATGCCTTGACGATTTCGAAGATTAATCCCGATTGTGTTTTATGGATGGGATGTTTGACGCCCTTGAAATATATCGATGAGGAAACGAGCTCACTGATGCGTTACGGGAGACGTTACCTGCCCGATGAAATCCGCAAGATCTATAACGCGGGTCTGCCCAATACGCAAATGGTTCATACGGAATCTTATATTTCAACATTTCTGGCACGTCAAAAAATACTTAAAACCTTTGATGCCTGTGAGCTGGAAAAGAAGGATGCCGTTGTGGTATCGGCCAGTGTTTACCGCCTGCTTTCGACCTTGCGGAAAAACCGAGCTCGATATCTTTACGTTCCCAATCAAATGCTGGGCGGGGATTCGGATTGCTCTACTTTGTTGACGTTCAATGATGTGGCCCAACGGTTGAATGGCGAGACCCAGGTGTATCTTCCCAAGGTCATCATGGAGCACCCCTCTAAAGGGGAGAGGGATATTACCGGAGTCACCTTTGATGAGTTTAAGGAACGGTTTCCGCGGATTCGGTTCAAGGTTCTCCACAAGGTCAATTCCAAAATGTCCAACAACAAGCTTTATGAAAAAGGCTATTTAAAAAACGTGGTTGAGGATTATTTGGATAATCCGCTTGCAAAAAAAATTGCGGAGGCGCCGCTTCCCAATTAAAATGCCCGGAACTCTCCTCCGGACAGTCAGAGGCAGAACTCCAGGCAGGGGTTGAAACGGGCAGGAATCAATTAATTCTCGCATAGGGCACGGACATGCAATATTGGCTGAAAGTGGTTTTTGTAGATAATAGTGAATTGAAATTGGATAACACGGAAAAGCATTTTATTAGCGACGACCTGGAAGTGTTGGAAGTCACCACCGCCAAGGAAGTATTGATTGTGCCGGTTCGGCAAATTAAGTACATTGCGTGTGATTCAAAAATTTTTAAGCAAGGGGGCGGCTCTTAGGAAAGGCCAAAAAAAAGAGCGCCGCAAGGGCGCTCTTTTGGGACGGGGCTTTAAATTACTTTATAGTTTGATGCGGGCTTTCTTCAGCCAGTCTTTTTCATCAAAAGCCGAGTTGCAGTAGTCCTCAAACAATTGTTCTTTATTGGAAAGCTTTTCGCCGTCAATGGACTGGGTCTCTTCCTTATTGGCGAATCCAAATTCCAGCACGGTTTTGGGCTTGGGAGGTTTGCCGTTGGGTTCCAGTTTGTAGATCTTTTCCGAAAAAGGTTTGGGATTCACATAGTCATCCAACTCTTCCAGACTCAGAAGAAGGTTGAAGACCGCAGATTCCGTAATTAATCCGTTGGACCCCAATTCCTTGAGGAGTTCTTTCACATCCTTGGAAGAGGTGATTGAGTTCATAATGGCCGCGCTGAGTTTCTCGTAAATTTCGTCCTGATAAGATTCGTCAGAATCCATTTAATACCTCCGTTGCCACCTTCATAATAATTATATTATAACGCCATTTTTTGAAATAGATACACAGCAATATGCGTGCCATGTAAATATGACTGCTAAAAAAACTTCTTAACCTATTGTTTTTAAAAAACTTAGTTGTATAATGGAGACTAAAAAAAAATTAGCTAGAAGGGTCCACCGTCAATAATTCGACCGTTCTTCATCTCAAGGATTACCCAAATTTGGGTGCTTAGCTGGTTTTAGGTGGGGTATTTCATTCTAGCAAGTTTAAATGTAAAGTAACCCTTTTGATATAAGGGTTTTTAGCCAATTTTTTGCCTGAATTAGGGTAAAAAATTGTGATCAAGGGGTACAGGAGATTCCCATGCCATTTCCTATTCACCGACCCAGACGATTACGAAAAAACCAGGCGATTTTGAGAATGGTGAGGGAAACGACTCTTTCTTCAGATGACCTGATCCACCCCATATTCGTTTGTGAGGGTAAGGGCAAGCGGGAGCCGATTTCCTCCATGCCGGGGGTGTTTCGTCAATCCATTGACAAAGCAGTGGCCGATGCCCGGGAAACCCACCGGCTCCACATCCCGGCCATTATTCTCTTTGGCATTCCCGACCAAAAGGATTCACGAGGTTCAGAGGCTTACAATCCCGATGGGGTGGTGCAACGGGCCATCCGGGAAATCAAATCAGCGGTTCCCGAAATGGTGGTCATTACCGATGTCTGTATCGATGAGTATACCGATCATGGGCATTGCGGCCTGGTGGAGGGAAATGAAATCCTGAACGACGCCACCCTGGAGCTGTTGGCCAAAATGGCCCTGACGCATGCCGAGGTGGGGGCGGATATCGTGGCGCCGTCCGATATGATGGACGGAAGGGTGAAAGCCATCCGTGAAGCTTTGGATGAAACCAGCCATACCGATACCATTATCATGTCCTATGCCGCCAAGTATGCTTCGGCTTTTTACGGGCCTTTCCGAGAGGCGGCCGATTCCACCCCGCAGTTTGGAGACCGGAAATCCTACCAGATGGACCCGGCAAACGGTAATGAAGCCCTGAAGGAAGTATGGGAAGATATCGAGGAAGGAGCCGATATCGTCATGGTCAAACCTGCGCTGGCCTATCTGGATATTATCCGGCGGGTGCGCGAAGAATGCACCGTTCCCGTTGCCGCCTACAATGTCAGTGGCGAATATTCCATGCTGAAGGCCGCGGCCGAGAAAGATTGGATTGACGGCTCCCGTGTGATGATGGAAATCCTGCTCAGCATCAAACGGGCCGGAGCTAAAATGATTTTGACCTACTCGGCCCAGGAAGCCGCAAAAATCCTCAACCCCTAAATTTTAATGTCCCCATTTACAGGATGTTTTTTTAATGGGGTTTTATCTATTGTTTAATAAGCCCCGCCGTGGATATAATAAAAGAAAAACTTTCTATAGAGGAGTAAGGTAAATGTCAATTTTGGCTCAGAATATGAAAACCATCCGGCGTGAGTTGAAATGCACCCAATCCGCC
>JAUVMD010000329.1 GCA_030600405.1 Nitrospirota bacterium | reverse complement strand
CTCCCTCCAGATTGATTTCCTCCATTTCCATGTCCTTGCAGTGGGAATCCTTCAGTTCACAACCCACCATTTCCGCGTACGAGAGCTTGACTCCCTTGAGCGTGCATGAGTTGAAATCAGAGTATTTCAAGATGGCTCCCCGGAGATCGGTATTGCTGATTTTAGAAAACCCAAAATCAGAGCCCCGGGCGTTAATGCCGTTCAAGCGGGAACCGGAGATGTCGATGGAATTGGCATAGGTGTACATCAACCGGGCGAAGCCCAGGTCGCTGCTCTGGATTTTTGCTGACGAAAGATTGCTATGGTTTAGATTACAACCCCGAAACCGGCACCCTTTGATCTGTGCCGAGGTGAAATTCGAATTTTCAAGTTTTGCGTTTTTAAAATCGCAGTTGATCAGGGTGGCGTCTTCGAAATTGGCATTTTCCAGATGGGAGGAAGTGAAGCTCACGTTTTTTATTTTTGCATTTTTAAAGCGCGTATTCTTAAGATTGGCTTGGGAAAAATTTATATCAACCAACTCAGACTTGTTAAAATTGGATTCCGTAAAAACGGAAAATATAAACGATATTCCATTCAGGCTGATGCCGGTGAGATCATAGGATTTGAAATCAACACCATCCTGAATGTTGCTGTTCAATGTGAGTGAAAGAATTTCTTCAATGTTTGACATTAGAATTTCCGATCCGATAATAGAGAGACGCTGGTATTTATGCGGCTGTTTTAATGGCGGATGTCATCGTCATGATTTATTTCGATGAAGGTGACCCCTCTCTTTTCGGAATGCCCGATTTTAAAATTTTCAAGATATAAGTGTTCAGCCAGAAAAGGTTCGCTGAATCTCTACGGCTTCCAGGCACAAATATTTTTAAGTAATCGGGATTATCCAATACCAGGCTGGACGTTTGAAGAAGTAGGTTCTTAAGACTCCGCTCCATACAATTTATACCTGAATATGTTTTACAGAACAACTCCCCCCAGGAAGTGAGGTATATGGTGACCACACTCCGAATCCGCTCCAGGCGCTTGGTGATGTAGTTGGAGTATTCCTTTTGGGTTTTGCATTCATTGATATTTTCTATGGTGATTTCCTTGGGAATGGGATTGCCAAAGTCCACAATGACAAAAGCCTGTTTGATGGAGGCATTGGCCAACAAATCCTCATTTGAGATGTCGGCGATATTAACCTGCGCCAGAAAGCTGGACAGGTCACTTAAGAGAGCTCTCAGGTCCTGATCTTTGATCGATTGTTGCTCTGTCCGTAACAACAGGCTGGTGTCATCGTTGTATAGGTTGTTAAAACAGGTGAATGCAACCAGAAACTGCAGTGTGGACGCTTTTTTGATTATATTTTCAGGAGGAATCAGCTCAAGCAGAGCCAGGATTTTGCCGCGAATAAGATACCAGGTTCCCTTATCCGCGGGGTTGGTCTGGTGTAGAAAAAATGTCAGTTCCTTCTCGCCGGTTTCTCCGTCGACCAGGGCAAACAGATTTTCCACTTTGTTGAGGGCTTTGCGGTAAAAACTGAATAGTTTGCGCCCCAGAAGATGGGTGTCCCTTTCGGTAATCAGACTTTTTCCGGGTCCCAATTTGGAATTAGCCTCTGAGATTTTTTTGTATGAGTTCATCAGTATCTGGTTCGTCCGGTTTCCCAGAGCTACTTTTTTCATCATTTGCCAATTCAGATACGTATTGAGCTCTTCCATTTTTTCCGGACTCCAATTCCACCCATTGATCAGTTCGATCAACATTTTTTTATTGAGGTCCGTACTTCCATGAACTAGTTCGTAATTATTGACCTTGGATCCTGTTTTTAAATAAAAAGCGATGCGAAGAGCGTCTACTTCATGTTCAGTCTTGGTAGCAAGAAAGTATTTTTCCACCCTTTCAAATAGAATTTTATAGGCATCAATTTTTTCATAAGGAACGCCGCTGAATATTTTCTTCTTAATGTCATGGCAAAGTAGGTTGGATTTCGTATTGTTGAACATGTACTCTTCCAACAGGCCCATCTTAATAAGAGTTTTGAATGGGGCTTTGAACGATTTAATCAAGGCCCATATTGATCCGCCGAAAAACTCATCTTTTGAGATGTCATCCACATTGCCAATATCCAGAAAATCATCCGGATTCAAAAGAGTTTGATTGGTTTTGACCAGGTGATACAGGTTTCTGTACATGCGATCGTCCGTATTCAGAGGCACGATCCACCAGAAAGGAATTTTGCCGCCGGTAATTACGGCGGTACGGTACATTTCTTCTTTTAATAGTTTCGCCTGGGCGGAGCCGGTGCTTTCTGAATCACTTTCTCCAAAGATATCATTTTTGACGTCGAGGATATCGTTATTGAAAAAATGGATTTCAAGGTTGAAGGTGTTCCAGGTCCACTCTTCAATTAACCCCAGTTTTTTATCGAATAAAACCAGTCTTTCGGGAGAGACGCTGTGCTTGTCGACGAGCAGGGTAAAGTCCAGATCGGATTTTTGACTTTGGGCCATGGAGCCCGTACTTCCCATCAATAACAGTGTATCGATAAAAGAAGAATGGTTTTCGCCGCCTCTCATAATGACGTTCGGGAACAGGCGCTCCGCTGCCATTTGGTATTCCTGATGGATTTTAAAATTATGAATTCCGCAGGGGACATCATCCTGAATGTAGCCGGGAAGGCCCTCTTGATTG
>JAUVMD010000347.1 GCA_030600405.1 Nitrospirota bacterium | reverse complement strand
GTTCCCGCGCAGGGCGCTTTGGCGCAGGACGATTTTCCATTCAGTTCCAATTTCAAGGGATTCAAAATTCAGGTCAGCCGTAATTTAGGAAAAGGTTATAATATCGATTTGCGGGCTTATCCGCAATCCAGAATCGACAACACCATAACCGGCGGACCGGGTTATGTCATGACTGTAGAAGATAACACCCGCTATCAGGTTAATTTGAATATTAAATTTTAATTAACGATGAAATTTAATTGACGATGAAATTTATCTTCTTAGCCTTCGGCTGGGATAGAATCTGCAAAATCTTTTTGATCTTGTCTATTCTTTCCCAGCCCTTTTTTTACGTTTCGGAATCCGGGGCCGGCGCCAAGCTGCGGGGGAAAATGGCGGCCAAGCCGGTTCAGAAAAGTGATAAGCTTTTATGGAATAAAACCCTCGACCATCCCTTCAACTTCACCCAGTCTGAATTCAACCGAATGGCGGGCAGTCTTTATTTTGCCCGGAAACTCCCGGCGGCGTGGGCTGAACCGGAACTCATCTTCGATAAAAAGAACCTCGCCCGATTGTCCCAGGTGTTCCGCAAAAAATTAATGACCCTTCAGCCGAACCAGACTCTCCGCTTTTCCTTGAAAACTCCTGTAGGAAGAACCACGGGGGATGTGTTCGTCCTGGGCCGGGCATTGAATTGGCGATTCAGCGAAATCAAGGGTTTGGAATATCTGAAGGATTTTCAGTCGGTAGCGCAGGAGTCGAGTGGAGAAATTCTCGTGAACTGGAAACTGGTTCCACAGGACAATCAGGAGCATTTTTACAAGACCAATCTTTTGGGAATGAAAATCCGGGAAGAAACCTGGTTGCTAGTCCACTTTCCGCCGCAGAACGGGAACCAGCGAAGCACCGATGCCGGTGAACCTGCAGCTGGGGGCAAAGAGGAAGCAGCCGTTCTTAGAAACAAGCTGAAAGTGTTAAAGGAACTGAAAGAGGACAACTTGATATCGGAAAAAGATTATCAGAAAAAGGTTCAGGAACTTTTGGAACGGTTCTAGATTGCTCGTCCCGGGAAGCATGGCCGGCGGCCGGTTCGCAACCTCAAAAGAATCCTGCGCTACATTCCCTGGAGAGCTCGACGACATGCCCGATACTAACTCATCAAAAAAGTTCATAGACCTGCCAACGCAACTGCCCAAACGGCTATACTTTGAAGACAAACTGAATATGTTCTGCCTGCATGAAGTGTTTAGATACGTTGCCGCCATCGTTGTTAAACGCCTGCGCCGGGAATATCAAATTGATGTTCCCATCACTTCAGGGTTGTGGGGAGGCGCTTATCTGGTGGGCGACAGGGAAGGACGAGTCATATCCAGAGTCATCCGCTATTACAGCATGGTCAACCTGCCACAAAACAGTCCCTTGGACAAGAGCGTGAACTTTGAAAGCCTGATGAAGCTTTATCATCAGACTTGCCAGGGCATTTTTAAAAATTACGGTCTGTATTTTGAAAATCCCCAATGGGGCGAGCCGGTCTTTTACACCAATAACATCCGACCCACCACCACCCTGCAAATGTGGGAACAAAATACGGAGGTGCAATTCCTGCGCGCTTTCTTCGTTTGGAACAGCGCGTCCTGGGAAGAGTCCCTTATCTTTGACACCCTCCGCAACATCAAGCAACTCAAGGAATTGATCGATCCCAATCGGCGGCCTTTTCATAAGGCAAAAGAAGAACTCAGGTTCGCTCTGCAGGATCTTCTCATCTGCTATCACACTTTGCATGATGCCTTGTCACCGGAATTCATTGAGCACGCCGAACCCTATATGAGGAAATTACTCGGGCATTTCCTGCCAGGATTGCATGATCCTGATCGGATCAACGAGTTGTTTTACAAAGCGTATTCCGAGGGATATGTTTACGGATTCGAAGAGGCCCTGGAAGGACCCTACAAAAAGTTCAACCTGGATATTCGCAGAGTTGAAGACTGGCCGGTCGATAAGATCAATTGGGTGCCGGAGGTACTTAAAGAAAAACTCGTTCCGCCTCTCAGGGATGTGTTTTTGAACTTCAAGGACAATCTAGAAAGCGGGAAAAAATTTTCGAGGCGACGGTGTCCCTTTCTGCATTTTCCCTATCGCTGGGCAAATGTGTCCAATTAATAGGTAGAGATGTTGGGTTTAAAGACGACCTGTTTATGTAAGCTATGAGTGTTGATTCAAGCCAAACATGCTCAAAATAGCATAATTCACTGATGTTTCCCGGCTACTAGGTTTCCATGTCTGACCAGGAAAGACTGATCGCCACGCTTACCCGCCCGAAAAGCATTCGGTTTCGGAATAATGAAGCTGAAGTTTCGGCAATTAAAGATCAGTTCCCCAGCCTTAAAAGCCAAACCATTAACGGGAGCACTTTTTGGTTTGTTAATAACCAGCCGAGTGTGGCCAATACCCGGGTCAAAATCTACCCGACAGGACATATTGTGTTTTACGGTTCCCAGGGAAGGCGTTTTCTCTTCACTGATCCGGAGGGTCACCCCCTTCAGGAGTGCGAATGGAAAAAAGATAAAGATTCCG
>JAUVMD010000331.1 GCA_030600405.1 Nitrospirota bacterium | reverse complement strand
CCCGAATGAGATCTCCCTCGGTTGTTATGCGGGGTAATTTAGCAACACTGGGGGTCCAGTTGCGATCGTGCGAGGGTTTTTTCAAGGACCATCCCAAAATGATGAACGCACATAAGACTAAAACCCCGTAAACCGTGCGCCTGCGGTTGGGTAAAAAAATGAGCGCCAGGGGCACACCCAAACCAAACAGGCTGGCCGCGCTAAGGGGTAAAACGTTACCGGGCAAACCGAAAAAATAGATGGCAAACAGGCACCACAGCCATACGAAAAAAAGAAAAATAAATACGACAGTAACTCCAATTCTTTTTTTTATGCCGGCCATAAAAGCGCTCCTGATATTTCCGGGAAAGGGATCCCCTTATTAACCGGGGCCCCCGCATTATACTTATTCTGGATTAATATTTAAACTTGGTATGACTTCAGAACTGTTCAGAAAGGTCTGAACGCGGCTCTGGCGGGGCGAAAACGGTATTCAGAACCTTCCCGGATGTCGGCATTTAAAGGCCTCATTGATTGACAAAGTGGTTCGAAAATGGCAAAATCTAGCCCAATCCAACCGATTTGGCTTCAAACGACGGTTCGCCTGATATGGAACCTTGTTTGATTGATGTGAAGTAGTTATGGTATTGGATAAAAAAGGGGTTAATCCGTTATGGTTTTTGTTCAAAAACTGAAGGTTGGCCTGGCTGCTTTGTTTTTTCTGAGTTGGGCTGGAACCCCACTGGTGTGGGCCGACGATTCTGAACGCCCGTGGAAGACGTTCACCATTAAACTGGGTGGTTATGTTCCCCTTCATGACACAAATATCAGGGTCGATGGCACTGGGGGATTGGGATTAGGGACCGAGATTGACCTTGAAAATGATTTAGGCTTAGAAGAAGAGCTGTCCACCTACAGGATCGATGCCCAGTGGCGGTTCTTCGACAGACACCGCTTGAATTTCTCTTACTTTGATTTAACCCGGGATGCCACCACCAGTCTTAGAAGGGATACTATGATAGGCGATATACTATTTCCCACGGGGGACATTCTTATTTCAAGATGGGAACACAAGATATATGTTGCATCCTATACCTGGTCATTTCTCCAGACCAATAAGTATGAAGTGGGGCTTAACATTGGAGCTCATGTAACCAGACTTAGACTTCAAGTTGCAGGACAGGGACTGTTTGGGCTAAACGCAGAAGTGGAAGGAATTACTGTCCCGCTACCTGTTTTGGGGCTCACGGGTGCCTATGCCTTCACCCCGAAACTGGTTCTAAAACCCGCTGCCGGGGTTTTTTACTTGAAGATAGATGAGTGGGAAGGATCGCTGGTTAACTTTGATCTTGACCTGGAATACAACGCATGGAAATACGTTGGATTTGGAATCGGCTATAACTTTTTCAGGCTGAATTTGGATGTAGAAGCCGACAGCTTCCATGGATCTGCGCAATACCAGTATCATGGGTTCAAGTTCTTTTTAAAGTTTTACTTGTAAAAAATATCTTATGGAAGGCTTTTTCATTGAATCGGGCGCTCGATAATTTTTATAGGAGGAAATCATGCAGAAATTAATTTGTATTACTTTCATTTTGGCCATGAGCGGTTTGGCAGGCTGTGCAGCAGACCCCAAAGAAAGGGCCGCTGAAGCGGATGCTGCTTTTAAAGAGGAAAGGTTAAATATTTTGCAGAATTACCAGAAATGTGTCGAGCAGGCTAAGGGTGATGAAAAAATGCTCAAATCCTGTGAGCATTATTTGAAAGCCATTGACTCAATGAAGTGAAATGGCTGTTAATTGAGCGGACTCCTGAAAAACGTCCCTATGGCTCTAACCCGTCACATCCTCATGGAGCCCAAGGAATGTCAGTACCTGCCATTTTTTGTTCCCGATATTCCTGTGGCGCATACCGGACCAACACCGCAAGGTCCGGTGGAAGTGTGCCGGACCCGAATAACCCAATGCCCCGCCCCCCGAAAACGCCTCTGACCTGCCCACAATCCCCTCCTTTGTTTCAGATTCCTTATTTTCAGATACCGCATTGATTGACAAAATGATTCGTAAATGTCAAGATTTAGGCCCAATTTAAGCAGAGTATAGTGATAATTCTCAAACAACGTAGCCGATTTTCGGCCAAAAGGAGAAGTTAATTATGAAATGGATGCTGTCAACAGGTGTATTAATTTTTGGACTGGCCGTATACACGCCCTCTTTTGCCGAGGGCAGTATGGAAACCCACAAAGATGAAATTGAATTAACGCGAGCCGCTATTAAGGTTCAGAAGAAGCAGATCTTCGCAAAAAACATGCACCTGACCTCATCCGAGAATGATAAATTCTGGGCGGTGTATCGAAACTATCAGGACACAATGGATTCCGTAAACGCCCGGCGAGTCAAAATAATTACGGATTATGCGGATGCCCTTAAAAACGACAATCTAACCGATGAAACAGCCGCAAAAATGTTAGACGCATATTTTTCTTTTGAGAGCGAGCGACTGGCCACCAGAAAATCGTTCGTGGATAAGTTCAAAGAGATTTTGCCGGACAAACAGGTAACCCGTTTTTATCAGATCGAGAATAAATTGGAGGCAATCATTAACTTTGAATTGGCCCGGCAGATTCCTTTGGTGCAATGAACAACCGGTCCAGCAAATGGGAGCGGATCAAAGGCGGAGAACATTAAAATG
>JAUVMD010000086.1 GCA_030600405.1 Nitrospirota bacterium | reverse complement strand
CTTCTCCAGTGGGAATACCAGCAGGCCGTTGGCATTGACCGTGGACTTAAGCACGCCCGAGCCTTGTTCCTCGGCAGGTGCGACGGTGTACTCGCCACTGTCCCAGGAAACCACGGCGCTCATGAAATGCAAGCGGCCGGTTTTTTTGTGGATCGTGCGGGTCAGTTTGGCCTGCACGGTCCGGGGCAGGACTTCTTTGGCACCCATCATTTTCTTGATGGCGGGCCGCGCGAACTGTTCGAAGGAGACAAAGGATGAAACGGGATTGCCCGGCAGGCCGAAAATCGGTATCTCGCCGATCTTACCAAACGCCAGGGGTTTGCCGGGTTTCATCGCCACTTTCCAGAACACCATTTCGTTCCCCATTTTTTCGAGGGTGGCCTTGACCAGATCGTAATCGCCCACCGAAACACCGCCGGAAGAAACAACGATGTCACACTTCAGCGCCCAGTCGAATTTTTCCATCAAATCCTTTTCATTGTCCTTGGCGACCCCGAGATAACAGGGGATGCCCCCGGCGGACCGAATCTGCGCCGCCAGCATGTAGCCGTTGCTGTTGTAGATGCAGGGTCCCGTCGGGTTGCCGTCCAGCTCAACAATTTCGTCGCCGGTGGAAAGGATGGCTACTGTCGGCCGCTGGCTGACGTAAATGTTGGACCGGCCCACCACCGCCATCATCCCGATTTGGGATGGCGTGATGGTGACGCCTTTCCGAATGACGACATCGCCTTCTTTCACATCTTCCCCGGCGAGGCGGATATTTTCGCCGACCTCGGTTTTATCTTTTGCGAGAATGCCATTACCGTTTTTATCGGTGTCCTCCTGCATCAACACCGCATCGGCACCCGGTGGGATGGGCGCACCGGTCATGATGCGGATGGCTTGTTTGTTTTTCAGTGTGACCGTAGCCACCGATCCGGCAGGGACATCGTCCACCACTTCCAGTTTCACCGGGTTGTCGGGTGTCGCGGATTGAATGTCGGCGGTGATGACCGCGTAACCGTCCATGGCGGAGTTATCCATCGGCGGGTTGCTGCGCCGCGCGATGATGTCCTCGGCCAGAATGCGTCCCAGGGCATCATCCAGGGGAACTTTTTCGACGCCCTTGGTTGCTATTTTGGCGAGGATGATCTCCCGCGCTTCGTCCACCTGGATCATTGCCATCTAGCCATCCTCCTGCTCGCGTTGCGTGCGTGCAACTTCGTATTCTTCCGGGGTATTGACGTTGGTGAAATGCGTCCGCTCGGATGGGGACACGGTCACGTGTTTGAACGGCAGGTCGCTGATGATGCGCGTCAGGGACAACTCGCGGCGCGATAAGGCTTCAAACAGCGGCACGATGAACTTCGGTTCGTAAATGGCGCACATCGGTTCCACCCCGATCCCGCCTTTCTGTAGAAAACAGGTGCCATAGCGGAGCGGATCGCGCTCGCCCACGATGCGCTCGATGGCGTCTTCTTGCAGGAACGGCATGTCGCAGGCGGTGATCAGCCAGGCCTTGTCGGGATGGGTGCCCATTAAGGTGGCGAGCCCGCCGACCGGGCCGAGGCCGTAATGTTCGTCGTTGATGCGCCCGCATTGCTGCAAGCCGCCGATGGTGCTGAGATCCTGTTCCTGCCGGGCCGAGAGATAAACTTGGTCACAGAAACTGGAGAGCATCGTTACCATGCGCTCGGTTTCCGACTGGCCCTGGTAGGAGAGCGAAAACTTGGGCAGGCCCATGCGCTTGCTCTGTCCGCCGATGAACACGCCGCCGAGCAGCGGACTGGTGCAGTTGTAAAAGTGATCCTTCACGAATTGGTAGATTTTATCGGCTTCGTCGCGGTGGAACAGGGGAATACCGTGTTCCGTGAACGAGGTGTCCTCGATCACGCCCTGATGAATGATAGCCTTGATGCCGGGATCATCGGCGGCGATGGGCAGTTTGCCGTCGGCGTCGAGCAACACGATCTTGTCGAACGGTGATTTTTTGTAGCCTTCGATGAGGATGCAGTCGCATTGTTCCAGCGCGTGGGTGATGGTGCGTTTCTTGAAAGGATTATCGCCGATCACTGCGAAATGTTCGGGATCGTTGATGGTGACAATGCCGGCTCCCGCCTCGGCCCCGCGTTGGGTGTCTTTACCTTTTTTATCCACCTGGAACCGGTGGGCATCGTGCTTGTAATAACCGACGCGGATACGGTCTTCTTTAAAGCGGCGGATCATGTGCTCCAGCAGGGTGGTTTTGCCTACTCCGGAAAATCCCGCGAAACAGATGAAGGGGGTTTTGAATCGTTCCCAGTACCGGTCCATAGAAATGCCTTATCCCTTTAAAAAACAAACAGGCGCGGCCCGTGCGAGAGGGTCCGTTAACCCATTCAAATATTGGAAATTATGTTTATTATTCTCAATTCACCGGGTGCTGTCAACTGGATTTATCGGGGCAGGGCCGGAAGAGGAGAATTACCCGGTTTGGGTGTTGGAGCATCATTGCAACAATAAACTGCAGGATGAAATTGAGCAAGAATGAAAAATGCGAATTTTTCCAGAAACAGGGATTTTGCTGAGTATTGAGTATAGATAGGGCTGGTCGACGCAGTCCTGAAAATACTTTGTTATCGCATTTTGCCTTTATTTTCACAGGGGTTTTCTGCCAAGGCCAACCGGTAGAAACGAAGAGCCTCTCTTGGAAAACCAGAAATTATAGGGTCAAAGCCATTTTCACATGATTCCGTCTTTTATCGAGAGCTAATTATGTCTTCTTTTTCCAGAGGTCGTAAAATTTTTTAATTTTTTATTAAATCCCTAGACCCATAAATTCAATCAGTAAGCCGGAGTGTATACAAAAATGGATGTATTTCGAGTGAGAATGTGTGAAATTTTGTTGATTTACCTTCATTTTCCATGTTATATTATTAATGCGCCAATTGATTTTTCGTAATGTTTATTTTGATTTAGAAGGATTTGCGCTGTTACGACCTAAAGCTTTCTCTGGGTGGCATGGAGAGTGCAAGAGATAAAGGACATAGCAGTTTGAAGGGAGTATTTCATGGGAAGTAACCGAAAATTTTATTTAGTGAGCGTTGCGGTTTCTTTCCTGCTGATCGTACCTTCCTTGGCGCTATCCAAAAATGCGGTAGCGTCCAAAGCTGATACCCCCCAGAAAAAAATTTCCAAATCCGAGCCGATTAAAGTAGCGGCGGTGGGCACAACGGGTTTCGGGTTTTCCGAAGCCGCGACCGATTTGAAATTGACAGTGGATCAGGTTTTGGAAATTGTGACCGACGAGAATATGAAGAAGGATAGTCAGTCACGCAAGTTGGCTTTGCGCAAGGTGATCGGGCAACGGTTCGATTTTCGACAGATGGCCATGCATACCTTGGACAATATTTGGGGCAGCCGCTCGCGAAAAGAGCAGACACAATTCACTCGTTTGTTCAAAAAGCTCCTGGAGAAATCGTATATGCACATGATCGAAAATTTCCAGGGTGGCAAGGTGCATTTCCTGAGCGAGCGGGTCAAGGGCGACTATGCCTTTATCAAGACCAACATCGTGAGCTCGGACCGGACCATTGCCATTTATTACAAGTTGAGGCGGGTCGGCAAAGAATGGCGGGTGTATGATTTCCTGGTGCAGGGAGTCAGCATGGTCCGCAATTACCGTTTCCAGTTTACGAAAGTGATCCAGCAGGAATCATTTAAGGGACTATTAAAACGACTTGAAGAACAAACCGCCTGATCCCCCCTCGACAGGCGGTTTTAGAAAAAACCCAAGAGCCTTTTAGGCTCTTGGGTTTTTTTGGTTTTAGGGGATGGGTAGTGTTACCACCACTCCCCCCATGACGTCCAGCAGTTTAAAATCCCGTTTAGGGCTTTTCGGATGGGCGTTGTGGCATTCGACGCAAGCTGGGGCGACCGCCAAATCCGGATAAATGGATTGAAAAAACTGTTTGCGTCCTACTTTGACCCGGCCGCTATAGGGTCGGATGGGATGATACTCCACTGTTTCCAGCCCCATCTGCTCAAACTCATTACCCGGGCTATTTTTCATATTGATGGGCCAAAGGCTGATCAACTGAAAGTCAAGGCCCAACCCTTTTTGCCGGACCAGACGGCTGGTGTTCATCAAAAACTGCGCCGGGAGCATCAGGGTATTGTCTTGTTTCCAATTTTCGCTGGCAGACATAACCCCTCTGCTTTCGAGGCGATCCACAATATGCTTGGCATAGACAGCCCGATTCGACTCCAGGATGGAATGGACATAGTCCGCCACCACTTCCGGAGGAAACAGAAATTTGTCGCTCGGTTTTTTATTGAATCGCCTTCCCAGGGGAAGATCAATCACGATTCCGCCCATGACGTCCCCGATTTTGAAATCGGTTTTGGGACTTTTCGGGTGATGGTTGTGGCAGGAGACGCAGGATTCGGCCACTGCTTTATCCGGGTAGATGGCTTCGTAAAACCAGGCACCGTTTTTCTGGACGACCCAGGTAAAGGGTTGGTCGGGTTTTTGCGCCACCTGTTTCAAACCGCGTTTCTCCGTTTGGGAGGGGGGAGCATTCTTGGGATTGATTGGCCACAGGCTCATCAACCGGTAACGCATTCCGATCCCGCGTTGATTCGACATGCGGGAGGACATCATCAAAAATTGCGCCGGTAGGGGAAGGGTGTTTTCTCGTTTCCAATTCTCGGTAGTTTTAAGAGAATCCGATTTGCCGAGACGGTCCACAATAGTCTGGGAATAGGTGGTGCGGCCGGCTTCAATTACACCGTGGACATAGTCCGCCGCACGTCGGGCGGAGATACCGGAATGGTCCTCCGAGTGGTTGGATCGAACAAGAGTGGGGTGGCACAAAAAGATAGCGGTTAAGGCCAAAAGGAGCGGCATCTTGAAAATCGACCGGTTCATGAGTAACCCCCTTTACGATATCAGACCGCTTGACAGGACCGGACGAAATGGGCCCCCGCGGTCGATTGTTTTAATTGGGACCACCAAGCTGGGTTTCCCCTTGCAAGCCTTGCCTGGGCAGGGAAACCCGTGGGTTTACAACCTATGACAAAAATATAGGCCTTTTTTACGGAAATTCAATGGAAGAAGGAAATAAACAAGGCGGTATGAGGCCCGCCTCAGGAGGGTTATTCGGTTCCAGCGGAAAGCCGCCCGCCCTTTGGAGGGATAATTCTTAGAACCTGAAGCGGGCTCCGAACAGGAAATCGTGACTGGAGTATTCGGTTTCGAAGGGTCCCCCCGTTGTCGCCAAAATAAAATCCGGATCCGTTGTGGTGAAATAGCGATAACCAAACGTCAGCGTGGCTTTGGGGCTGATGTCATAGCCCAAGCCCGCCATCAATTGGACGGCACCCACCAAATCCGAATCGGAGGAACCAAAAGAATCTTCACTGCCACCGGCAATCCCAAAACCAAGGCCCACTCCCAGATAAGGTGTCAGGGGCGATTGGGTAGGAATATCAAAATATGCATTGCCCATAAAGCTGAGGACGGAAAAGGTAAAGTCTTGGCCGTTCGAGGTTCTGTCGGCGGCATTCAAATGATATCCAATTTCGCCTTCCACTCGAAAATTTTCCTTTAATTTAATGCCGACTGCGCCATTGATAACGAAAGCTGGATCATTGTCAAACTGTCCTGCGGAGCCGGTCAGTTTGGAATCCGACCGGATACCGAACCCGATGTTTCCTGAAAGGTACATACCCTCAGGACGATTTTGCGCCCATAACTGCGTTGCGAAAAGAAGTACAAGAACTCCAGTGACCAATCCAGCAATACGTTTCATATACCCTCCTCAAGTTAGAACCCTTTTAAACTGCGTCGAGAATAACAAATGGGTGGAAACCCCGCAATCGAATTTAAAACAGGTGTTTCTGGGATAATTTAAAGGACCCTTAATCAAAGGGTTTGATTGAGTGGGTTATGAAGTCCGATGGGGATGGTGCTTAAAGATTGAACAGATACCGCATTTTCAGGATTAGTTCGTGGTTTTCCAAATCCATTCGGACCCGTTGCCCTGCGGGCAAAACAAATTCCGGATCGGCCGCGTCAAAGAAGCGGTATCCCATGCTGAAGTTTACCTTGGGATTGTAGTTCCAGCCGATACCGGCTTCCAATTGATAAGCGAACAGTGTTTCATTGGCGTTGATCGCCTGGCCCAGCGAAATTGTTTCCAGTTGTGCGGTCGCTACACCGAGGCCTCCCCCAAAATAAAGATTCAAAGGTTGCATCAGT
>JAUVMD010000189.1 GCA_030600405.1 Nitrospirota bacterium | reverse complement strand
CGATCAGTATTCAGCCGCGATATATTCCCAGGGGTTCGGGTTTATCCGAGGCATGGGGTTGATCCTCGAAGGCAAAGGCAACGACCGGTTTTTTGCAGGCGGGGTGTACCCGGATCACCGCGAACCGGGCAAGGCCTACCTCTCCATGTCGCAGGGATTCGGGTTCGGCCTCCGTCCCTGGGGAACCCTGGCTGGGGCTTCGGGGGGCATCGGGATTCTCGACGATGCCCAAGGTAACGACCATTATCTCGGCGATCATTTTTCTCAGGGCGCAGGTTATTGGTACAGCCTTGGAATTTTGAACGACACCGAAGGACATGATTTCTATGCGGCGGGACGGTACTCGCAGGGTGCGGGGATTCATCTCGCCGCCGGAATTTTGCACGATACGGTAGGAGACGATCATTACCTCGCCCGATACGGAGTGTCGCAAGGGTGCGGGCACGATCTGGCAGTCGGTTTTCTTTTGGACAACAACGGCAACGACCGATATGTTGGGGGCACCTTGTCCCAGGGAGCGGGCAACGGCAATGGTTTCGGTGTGCTCAGCGACAACGGCGGCAGTGACGAATATTATCTGCATGATGAGGGGCAGGGCTACGGTAACACTGAGGAATTTCGCCAACTTGACAGCTTCGGAATCCTGTTCGACACCGGTGGCGGCGAAGACCGCTATTCTCTGGGTGGGCATAATAACAAAGTGGATGTCAACACCCAATGGGGCATCCAGGCCGATCTGCCTTAATCCTTCCAACTCGATTCGATCTTATGGCTGATGCATTAACCCGCATTTTATTTCAAAAGCTCGTTAGCATGAGCGGGGATGATTATGAAGAAGGCGAAATCGTCATCGATAAGGGCCGCATTGTGGAGACGCGCTCGGGGACCAGTGAATCGTTCGCAGGGGTCACGCAGGACTGGTCGGACTGCCTGATCCTTCCCGGTTTCGTCAATGCCCACTGCCACTTGTCTCTATCCGGATTGCAGGGCAAGGTTGCCCGGCAGGAGAGGTTCGTCGATTGGATCGAATCGGTGGTGACTGAAAACGCGGCTCTCTCCTGGGCTGATCGGGTGGAGGCCCTGCACCGTGAAGCCAGGACGCTGATCGAATCCGGAGTCACGGCCCTGGGTGATTATTTTTCTTATCCGGAACTGCTTGTGGAATATCAAACACTGCCGTTTCGCCAATTGCTGTTTCTGGAAACTCTTGGGTTTCAGTCGGCCCTAGCAGGCGAAAAAGCCCGGTCGGTGGAAGATCTGTTGCAGGAGCATCCGGCGGGAGCCGGTTCTCTCATTCGGCTGGCAGTGGCGCCGCATGCGCCTTATTCGGTTTCGCCTGATCTCTTTAAGGCATTGAAAAAACTGGCGGATAAAATGGACTGCCGGGTTTCGTGCCACGTGGCGGAAGTAGTGGCGGAAACCCAGTTTTTGAGCCAGGGCGAGGGCGATTTCCTCAAACTCCTCCACCAGCGGGAAGTCTATGATCCCTCCTGGACCCCTCCCGGCGTGAGCCCCGTCCGGTACCTCGAGCAGTTGGGCGTATTGCAGGATATGGTGACTATCCATTTGAATTATTTGGAGAAATCTGATCTGAACCGACTGGCTGAAAGTAATGCCAGCGCGGTGTTCTGTCCCGGTAGTACCCGCTGGTTTGGCCGAAGGACCTGGATGCCGGTGAAGGATTTACTGGACCGGGGAATTTCTGTGGGACTCGGCACCGACTCGTTGGCCAGCAACGATTCCCTGAATTTTCTCTACGAGATTCGATTATCGGAAGAAATGGTGCCCGAATTGCATCGCTCGGAGATCCTGTGGCTGGCCACAGTCGGAGGGAGTCAGGCTTTGAACATTGAAAAGTTGGGACTTGAACCCGGCCAGCCGGCGGACCTGATCGGCTTCCGGTTTCGTAGTTCAGAGGAGGATTGGTGGGACCTGCCGTTTGATCGGGACCGGAGGCAAGTCGATTTTTCGATGGTCTCAGGAGAGTTTATTTTTCAGAAACCCAATAACAAAGGGAGAAATCAGTAATCTCTTTTATTAAGGTGATTTAGGTTGTTTTGAGCAAAAAATGAGCATAATGAGGAAATAACGGATAAACCCTTAAAAAAACTTGTCCTTCCTTTAATTTTCATGATAAAGTGTAACCTGCCAATTGTAGCGGAAAGCTGGGGGCTTCTTGCCAAAAGATTTTATTTCTCTTTTTTATTGCACAAATCGCAAACAAAAAGTAAGATATCCGTTTTCATTTTATTCGCGAGTGAGCATAACTCAGTGAATTGAGATGCCAATTTGTAATCAGCCGGTCAGGGATTGCTATCCCTATGCCAGCTTTTTTTATTTTATACGGTATTGGGGCTAGGGTGCGATCTGTTGGGTCGGGGTTTTTCTATAGCGAATTACATAGCAGGGGGTGAATACCTCCAGAAGCTGGGGAGATTCCCGAGTGGCCAAAGGGAACAGACTGTAAATCTGTCGGCTCCGCCTTCGGAGGTTCGAATCCTCCTCTCCCCACCATTAATCATAAAATATGCGGGAATAGCTCAGTTGGCTAGAGCGTCAGCCTTCCAAGCTGAGGGTCGAGGGTTCGAGTCCCTTTTCCCGCTCCAAAGGTACAACCCCTTTGTTCGGGGTATTGGTGAGTCGTTGACATTAAAATGCCCACGTAGCTCAGTGGTGGAGCACTTCCTTGGTAAGGAAGAGGTCATCGGTTCAATCCCGATCGTGGGCTCCATATCAATAAGTTGGTTTAGGGCGCGAGCAGGCCTTGGGTAGTTTAACTGAAATAATATCAGGCTTGTTTGGACTGGGCCGGGAATGGGTTTAGGGCGATGAGGGACATTATTCATTTGGCGTGCGGCGAGTGCAAGCGTAGGAACTATTCCACAACGAAGAACAAGAAAAAAACGACGGATCGGCTGGAGTTTAAAAAGTATTGCCGTTTCTGCCGGAAGCACACTCCTCATAAAGAAACCAAGTAATGGATTAACGGTTGTCGACCTGGCCGGATGCCCGCGGATCAGGCGAGCCATTTTTTGGCCGGGTGTTCTCAACCTGAGTTGGCCTTGTTATGAACAGTTGAATAGGCCAGTAGCTCTAATTGGTTAGAGCGCCAGACTCCAAATCTGGATGTTGGGGGTTCGACTCCCTCCTGGCCTGTATATTATTAGACGCGCGAGAGCTATGCTGGGAAAAGCAAAAGATTTTTTAGGTGAGGTTAAGGTCGAGGTCAAGAAGGTCACCTGGCCCTCCCGCAAAGATGCCATGGGCGGAACCATGGTGGTGGTGGTGGTGGTGATTATCATGTCCATTTTTCTGGGGCTCGTTGACACGCTCCTTTCTAAAATTGTAGAGGCATTGCTTTCAAGTTGATTATGGAGAGTGGCGTGACCAATGGTGAGAATGGCGTGACCAAAGATGAAGGTATCGTAGCTAAAGAAAAAAATGACGTAGCCGAAGAGCACGGCGCTGTGGCCGATAATGAGAATGCCGCAGTCCAGGAAGAGAGCGCTGAGGCAGAAAACGAAAGCACCGAGGTCGAAGAAGAGGGCATTGGAGCCAAGGATTGGTACGTCATTCATGTGTACTCCGGATTTGAAAACAAGGTCAAGTTGAGCTTGGAAGAACGGTTTGCTCATTCCGGCCTCACCGACAAGCTGGGGAAAATCATTATCCCGACCGAAGAAGTCGTCGAGATTCGGGGTGGTAAGAAAAAGATCAGTTCTCGCAAGTTCTATCCGGGTTATGTTTTGATCAGTGTCGATATGGATCAGGACATCTGGTACCTGATTAAAAATACGTCCAAGGTCACCGGGTTTCCCGGTGGCGCGACGCCCGTGCCTTTGACGGCAACTGAAGTCAAAGATGTCATGGATCAGATTAAGGGCGAGGCAAAAGCTCCCAAGCCGAAATTTATTTTCGAAAAGGGAGAAAATGTGCGGGTGATCGAAGGTCCGTTCATGAATTTCAATGGAGTGGTGGAAGAAGTCAACCCCGACAAGGGTAAGGTCAAGGTTATGGTGTCGATTTTCGGCCGGGCCACCCCAGTGGAATTGGAGTTTCCTCAGATCGAGCGCGTGTAATTTTAAAAGCAGTCTTGGAAGGTATGTGAAGCATGGCGAAAAAAGTTACAGGTCAGGTTAAATTGCAGATTCCGGCGGGACAAGCCACGCCCTCGCCTCCGGTAGGTCCCGCGTTGGGTCAGGCGGGGGTCAATATCATGGATTTCTGCAAGGCGTTTAATGCGGGCACGCAGGGCCAGGAGGGGATGATCATCCCCGTGGTGATATCCGT
>JAUVMD010000026.1 GCA_030600405.1 Nitrospirota bacterium | reverse complement strand
GAGTGGCGACCATCAACTGGCCTCGTACGAAGCGCGACAGGACGCGGTCGATTTCTTTGAAGATGTCAATGAACTGGTCACGGATACGCGGCGGGACCATATTAGCGATTTTTTCGTTGATGCGGTCGAAGTCGCGCAATAAGTAAAACATAGCGACAGGAATGATGAATACATTGACAGCAACCAGGATCGCGTTGAACAAACCGGAAAGAGAGGACCACAGAAAATCCGTCAAGTTCCCGAGCAGCTGAAGGGGAAGCTCGCCCATCTTTTTCATTCCCTCATTGACGGCTTCCTGGATTTTACCCGGCTCCAACCATGCAATATTTTCAATTAAAGGACGCCCCCAATCCTGAAGCGTTTGCAGATAATTGGGAAGGTTGGCTGCGAGTTGTTCCATCTGCACACGAAACAACGGGACCAACACAGCGGTTCCCGCCAACGTCACCAGGAAAAACAGGGTCAGCAGAAGAATCACCGCCAATGTTCGTGACATCTTCCACTTTTCCATCCTGTCTACCAGGGGATCCAGCAGATAGGCCAGAGTGAAGGCGATGAAAAAAGGCGTCACCACCCGGCGCGCCAGATACAGAAATACCAACGCCACTCCTAAAGAAATCAGGAAGGTGATGAGCAGTTTCTTGTTTTTAGGGTCCATAATCAGAGGTCTTCCATTATGGAAGGAGTCGAACCCGAAGATGGAGAAGCGGGTTCCAATAGTTCGGAGCTTTCGGAACCAGGTTCATCAATACCCACTGCGACGTCGGGTTTGGGTTTCCAGTAACGCTTCATCGTATCCAGAAAAAAAACCGCCATTTTTTTTCCGACTATTTCAAAAGCTTGTAGTTCTCCCTTGAATTCTTCCTCGGCTTCAACGGATGCAAAATCGCTTCTGGCCGCGATCACAGTGGCCTGGGTGGTGGAGACGGCCCGTAAGGTAAGATTGGCCCGTACGGTGGTCAAGCCTTCCGCATTTTTATTGCCCAGCCGCATGGTAACCGCCGTACCTACAATAACAATATCCACTTTCGCTTTCAAGCCAATGTACACCGCAGCGTCGAGGTCTCCTTGAATCGCCTCAAACACCACACCTTCGTCGATCATTTCGCTGATCTTGTCGCGCGTGGTGACGTTCACCCCCGCCGCCAGAAATTTCTGCAGCATGGCCACCTCGGAGATGGGAACATATTCCCAGAAATCCGGCGAAATTTCCGCGGACAGGCTTTTCTCACTGACCAGAACCACAGCCGTATTGGGTTTGACCAAGGAAACCAGGATCCCGAGCTTGCTGAGTGCCCGGTTGATAGCTTCAGGAAAAAATACAACCTCCAGCTTCACCCGGCTGAATTGCTCCACATCGCTGTCATAAAATTCTAAAAACCGGTATTGCTTGACATATTTTTTGGGACGCTTCAACATTTCTCCCAGTGCCTTCCGATTTCGGCGATAGGTGGAGCCGCCCAGAAGATCCTGCAACGCCATGGTCAGTGCACTTCTAAACGCATAATCCACCGCTATGGCCCGTCCCTGGGAATAATTGCTATTTTTAACAGAGGACTTGCCCTCCACTTCATAGCTCAATTGAGGTTCGCCATTGGCCCAGACACTGCCTGCAAGAAACCCAAAAAGAAGCAGCGTGGACATTGCCACAAGGAAACTCGGCGCGATTTTTGCACAAAGATTTTGATTGAATATGCGGATCATTTTTTATCGGTCTCGCGGATCAGAGCATTCAACGAACGAACTTCCTTCGGTGTTAAAAAACGGTAGGCCCCCAACGGAAGCCCCGTCAGGTTGAGCTTGCCGAATTCGATGCGGTTGATCTTGACGACCGGGTGGCCCACCTTTTCGCAGACCCGTTTGAGGTGGCGGTATTTTCCCTCCGCCAGCTTTATGGAGAGTACGCTGTTCTTTCCCGTCGTCCTTTTGATATGAACTTTCATGGGACCGGTGGGACGATTATCCAATCGCACCCCTCTGCGAAGTCGGTTCAATGCTTTTTCTTCAGGCACGCCGCGAACCTTGACCAGATAGGTGCGTGGAACTTTCGATTTTGGGGCCAGCAGTTTTTTGGACAAGTCACCGTCGTTCGTAAACAACAGCACACCCTCGGTATTGAAATCGAGACGGCCCACCGGATACACGCGTGCGGGCAGGTCCTTAAAAAATTCCATTACCGTCGGCCGGGCCTTATCGTCTTTCACCGTGGTCAAACAACCCCGAGGCTTGTTGAACAAAATGCACACCTTCTTTTCCGGAGCGGGAAGCAGGCGGCCATTCACTTTAATCCGGTCCGCATCCGGGTCAGCCAGAACTCCCTGTTGACGCACGACAGTGCCATTGACGGACACCCGGCCTTCGTCAATTAAACGTTCCGCCTCCCGCCGGGAGGCGATGCCAGCATTGGCGATGATTTTTTGTAAACGTAGGGTCATAGAATCGAGAACGGTGGGTTGAAAATCAAGCATTGCCCCTTTCCGGATCGTGGGCTCCGGTGGACGCTTCTTCGCGGACTGTATCCTCGGCAAGATCGGTATCGGCGGCAGGCAAATCATCTTTATTATTAAATGTCAATTCACCCTGTTCGGGTTCGACTTCCCCTTCAAGCTCTTCGTTGAAGTCTTCCAGAGTCGGCATTTCACTCAGATCGCGCAGGCCAAAGTATTCGAGAAATTTCTGGGTGGTGCGAAACATCATGGGTTTGCCTGGAACGTTCTTGCGACCCGCCGGGCAAATAATTTTCTTCTCCAGAAGCGTCCGTACGACGCCACTCGAATCCACCCCGCGAATTTCATCGACTTCCGCCCGTGTCAACGGTTGCTTGTATGCGATGATCGCCAGTGTATCCAATGCCGCCCGCGACAGCTTGAAACTTTTATCCAGCTTTAAAAGTTTTCGAATCCAGTCAGAATATTCCGGCCGCGTACACAATTGAAACCCGTCGGCCACTTCAACGATGTGCAGGTTTTTGGATTGATAGTCCTCCTGCAGTTCTTTCAACACCGCTAGCAGGTCCTCTTTGCTGGACCGGCCTTGAAACGTCTTGTACAGGAGATCCGCGCTTACCGGTTGGTCGGAAGCCAGCAGGAGATTTTCGATGATGGGTTTTAATTCGTTACGGTCCACGGCGAATCCTCGTTGTTTCGGGTCATTCTATCCTGTCTGGAAAGCCACCGCAAAATTAAATTGGAACTCTCAGTTTTTGAAATATTTACTGAGGGTGAGGCCCTGGGATTGATAATGGGAATTTAAATCCTTCCCATATATTTTGGCAGGAGTTTCAATAACTTTCTCAAACTTCAGGCGGCAGAAGGTTTGCCCATCTTCAACCATAAATGGTACATCATGGGGACGGACTTCCATAACCGCCCGGGTTCCTTGTGACAAACGATCTTGGTCAGGACTCCAACCAAATCCCGGATCAAAAAATCCGGCATAATGCGTTCGGAGTTCCCCACTATTGGGCTCATAGGCAACCATTTCAGCGAGAAGATGGGGCCAAATACAAATCTTTTCCTTCGATCTCATGATGTAAAAACTTTCCGGCTCGAGTATCAACCGATTTTTTTTATATGGGCGAATGGGTTCCCAAAACTCTAAAGGATCGTAATGATTTACTTTCGAAAGGTCGATGATACTACTGTTCTGTTTAGCCTTATAAGCAACCACTCCGTCTTCTCTGGGCGACAAATCCACACTGATGTAAAGACCGCCTTTGAGCTTGATATCTTTAATGGGAATTTCAAAACCGCTCTGGTGGAACAGAATCGGGTTGTTTTTATAATCCGGTTCCAAACTTTTTTTACCCATTAACGTCGGTTGCCCATACCCTATTCTCAATTGATTGAGTTTCAGACCTTCAAATACTTTGACCTGGAAGGTGCGCGGTATGACTTCCAGATACATCTTCCCTTTGTAGCCTCTGGGAATTTCGTCGAACCGGTGCCCCCAGTCAATGATGAGCCGGGTAAACATATCCAATCGGCCTGTCGAGCTTTTTGGATTGGTTTTGCCGTAGATGGAATCCGGGAAATCCAATTCTTCCTGTAAGGGAATCAGATAAATGGCGTGGCGCTCCAGAATGCCGCCTTTGGGTTCTCTTAAGTCCACCTCATATTGCTTCAGGTCTTTCAGCTTGTTTTCCACCGTGTCGTTTTCAGGCAAGAAACTGCTCCGAATGCGATACGCTTTGCTCCCCAAACGCAAATCCAGGCTGACGGGCTGGAACTGTGAATCCTCGATTTTCGAAGGCGCGTGAATGATTCCCATTTCACAAGCGGAAACAATCATTTGGTAAGGCAGGTATCCGGCCTTGCCTTTCCAATCGGGTTCGGTTTCCATGACGGGTCTGGCGGCTAAGGGTTCCATGAAATGGCGGCTGATAAATCGGTTAAATTAGAGAAGCTGTCTATTTTTAAAGGACTTCTGAGGTTTTATTTGACAGGCCGTTTAGAGGTATGATTAAATCCTAATACTCTTAACTTTGCAAGCCTAGATTTAGGGATTTTTGGGACTTCAGATGCCTTTATACGAATATTATTGTGAAGATTGCCGGAAGGAATTCACCCTTCTGCAATCGGCCTCGGTTAATAAAGAAGAAACTGTATGTTCAGAATGCGGTTCTAATGTGCGTGCTCAGATGTCCTCTTTTTCTTCCAAAATACCACCGAGGACGACCCCCAGTACCGTCAAAGCGGGACCGGTTACGGCCGACGAGTTGCCCAATAAACGGGTTTTGAATCTTCCAATACCCAAACACGTGTCTGAATACCACGATTAAGAACCCAAAACCATTCTACGGGTTCAGAGAAAAACTGTTGTTTTAATAGGTTCTATTTTCACAAGGCTTACATGAGCAAGAACAAAATCCGCCACACCGAGCATGCATCCAAATCCATCCCCGTCATCAAACCCCTGATCGGCGTCCTCCTGATGGGAGGGATAATCTGGGGTCTGTTTTCCCTGTTCCAGCCCGCGGGCGATCTGGTGCCCTATAACAAATATAAGAAGACGGAGGTCAGCGTCGCGGTGCCGGAAGATACTGGCCCGAAAAGCCAACCCAAACCCCCTTCGCCGCCAGCCAAGGAACCGGAATCCTTCGAACAGCTGGCCCAAAATGATCCGGATAAAAATGCCTTGGACTTCACCAAGGCGATTTCCGACCCAACGGTCCCGCAAACCACCCCTCCAACCGACCTGCCGCGGGAAACGCTGGAGTATATTTCCAAGGGCATGGACCTGGTGGAAAACGGAAAATACGAGCGGGCCGAACTGGAATTTGAAAAAGCCGCCGATCTCAGCCCGAATTCGCCGGAGGTGTTTTCTATCTGGGGTGCGGCTCTGCGCATGCAGAAAAAATTCAAGGGCGCCAACAAGCGTTTCGCCCGGGCTTACGAACTGGCACCAGAAGACGAGGAAATCGTTTTTAATTGGGGCATGTCCCGCCTATTCGAAAAGGATGCCGACGGAGCCATCGACCTGTTCCAGAAAACCCTCAAGCTCAACCCGAAACACTATCTGGCCTACAACTACCTGGGCAAAAGCTATGGCCTGAAAAAGGATTACCAAAAGGAAGAGGCCAACTACGTCAAAGCGCTGGAAATCAAGGAGGATTTCGCGCAAGGGCATTTTAATCTCGGCATCACGCGAAGTCTGCAAAAGAATTTTGAGGGGGCGGCACCGCATTTCACGCGGGCCATCGAGCTCGACAAGCAATACGAAAAACCCTTCGTGGTGCAGTTTCTCACCGCGATGGGTCTGAAGAAAAAAGGCATCGGCCCACAGGAAGCCAAGCTCAAACCTTCTCCCCAAAAAGGCGACAAAAAAAACCAACTGAAGGAATCTGAAAAGACCGCTCAAAAATCCGAGGGCTCCGACCATAAGATGGAAGGGTCGGATTCCAAGATCACGAATCCGGTTACCCATGTTAAAGGCAAGGTCACCATCAATAATCTATCGGCAAACGACCATGGGGTGGTAATTCTCGAAACCAAGAGCAAGCTCAAAGCTCCCAAACAAACTGTACAGTCCCTCAAGGTTTACCAAAGAGAACTGCAATTCGAGCCGGCCCATTCGGTGGTGATGATTGGATCCACGGTCACCTTCATCAATGACGACCGGGAGGTCCACAACATCTACTCCAAGTCCTCGGGCAACCAGTTCAACCTGGGCGCGATGGCCGCCGGCGCCTCCCGCGAAATCCAGCTGAAAACGCCGGGACCGGTCATCCTGCGGTGCAATCTGCACAAGGACATGATGGGGACGGTGTTCGTGGTGCCCAACGGTTATTTTGCCCGTACCGACGCCAACGGGAACTATCAATTCGATGAAGTGAAAAGCCAGGAGTACATTCTCGAGTTCTGGCATCCCCAGCTGTATCCGGAAGATGTGGCGAAAAACGTCAAAAGCATCAAGCTGACGGGAAAAAACGAGACCTTCGACTTTAAAATCGCCTCCGTGTCCAAGCTCGGCGAGATTCACGATCTGGTCGACGCCACCGATTACAACATAGTGGTCGATGACATCGAGAGAGAAATGGCCCTGGCTATCAAAGATTGGGAAGAAGGCAAAAAATACAAACCCCGCAAACGGATGCTTATCGCCATCACCCAGCACTACGACGGCAAAGGCCTGAAAGGCGCCATCGCCAAGAGTTTCAGTGAACAGCGGAGCCTGAAACTGGAGCAGGCCATGGACGAAATCCGCAAACAACTCTCGGGCATCGGCAACACGGAAAAAGTAACGGCCGATTCCCTGAAATTCAAGGCAGAACGCGTCGTCGCCCAGCTCCGAAATAACGTGAAGGAACTGGAACACAGGCTGAATCCCAAGCCCTAATTGCCCTTCCGGAAAAAATACATTTTCCCCTAAAATTGAAAACTGTTTATATATTTTAACTCTTTAAGGAGATTGTCAGGACCACCTCCCCAGCTGTTTGATTTTACCCTTCTGTAATGATATTTTGTGCCTATGAGCCTGCGCCTGTACAACACCCTGACCGGACAAAAAGAGGAATTCACCCCGCTCGAAGCGGGCAAGGTGGGCATGTATGTGTGCGGCGTCACCGTCTACGATTACTGCCACGTCGGACACGCCCGCGCCACCATCGTGTTCGACACGGTGTACCGCTACCTCCAGCACCTCGGTTATCAGGTCAACTACGTCCGCAACTTCACCGATATCGACGATAAAATCATTAACCGCGCCAACGAGGAAAAAATCGGCTGGCAAGATGTGACGAAAAAATACATCGAGGCATTTTACGAAGATATGGGGCAGTTGAACATTGCCATCCCGAATGTCGAACCGAAAGCCACTGATCACATCGACGGCATGCTGAAAATGGTATCCGCGCTCATCGAACATGGCAAGGCCTACGAAGCAGAAGGCGATGTTTATTTTTCCATCAAAAATTTTCCGGAATATGGCAAACTATCGGGCAGGAATATTGAGGACATGATGGCGGGCGCACGCGTTGAACCCGGAGAACACAAGCGGGACCCTATGGATTTTGCCCTCTGGAAAAAAAGCAAACCCGGCGAGCCCTCCTGGGACAGCCCGTGGGGGCCCGGCCGGCCGGGCTGGCACATCGAATGCTCCGCCATGGGGCGGCATTTCCTGGGGGAACGGTTCGACATCCACGGCGGCGGCAAGGACCTGGTTTTCCCTCATCACGAAAACGAAATCGCGCAGTCGCAGGGTTGCTCCGGCACACCGCCGGTCAAATACTGGCTCCACAACGGATTCGTCAATATCAATGAAGAAAAAATGTCGAAATCTCTCGACAACTTTTTTACCATCCGCGATATCCTGAAACGGTATCACCCGGAAGTTCTGCGCCTGTTCCTGCTGAGCCACCATTACCGCGGTCCCATCGATTTTGCCGACCAGTACCTCAATGACGCGGAGAAGACGTTGGACCGGTTCTATGAATTTTTCGCCGCCGCACAGGAAAAACGGGGCGAGTTAAAGGTGGAATCGGTCACCGATGCGAACGAAGGCATTCGGTCGCAACCGTTCATCCAGAAAATCGAGGAAGCCATGAACGACGATTTCAACACCGCCGTCGCCTTGGCCCACATGAACGAGGAACTGCGCCACTTGAACAAGGCGATGACCCATCTGCAAAGGAAAAACGGCGACTGGGCCGGGTTCGACACCGCTGCCGCAACATTGAAGTACGCCTGCCAATTGCTGGGCTTTTTGTATCACGAGCCGAAGGATTACAAGGCCCGCGTGCTGGCAAGCAAAAAGGAAACACTGGGACTGGATGTCGCTCAAATCGAGACGTTAATCGCACAACGCCAAGCCGCCCGTGAGACCAAGGACTGGGCCAAGGCGGACGAGTGCCGCGACGCATTAACGGCCTTGGGCGTGGTGCTGGAAGATAACGCCGAGGGAACCGTCTGGAAAGTCAAATGAGAACCGAAGAGCAAACCTTTACTGATCGCTATCTGAAGTTTACCCAACTCTACACCCGCACCCAGGTGGAAGAGGAGTTGGAAGAACGCATCCCGGAAAAAGTCATCCGGTGCGTGTGGAACGACCAGTCGATCAAAACCGATGAGCTTAAAATCACCGACGGCCGAGCGTTGGAAGTCATTTTTCCCGGCTACTGGAATTTTGGTAGCGGACCGGATTTCAAAAGCGCCGCCATCCGGGTGGACGGTAAACTGCACGAGGGCGACGTCGAGCTACATGTCTACGGTTGCGACTGGAAAGCACACGGTCATTCGGGTAACAACGAGTACGACAACGTCATCCTGCATGTGTTCATGTGGAAAGGCCGGGGCCGCAAGCCGATTGGAACGAGGGCGGCGGCGGAAACCAAAAATTTGTCGCGGCCGCACATCTTCGAGTTGGAGCTCAAGGATTACCTGAAGCAGGGCATTCTGCAACTGAACGAGCAGTTGGACTTCGACAGTTATCCCCTGCTCAACCAGCTCAACTACGGCCTGTGCCACCGCCCGCTGGCCCGCCTGACGCAGGAAAAATTCACCGGACTTTTGAAGAGCGCTGGCGACGCGCGCGTCCAGACCAAGATGGACCGGTTCCACGACCGCATCATCACCAAGGGTTACGAACAGACGTTCTACGAAGGCGTGGCGGAAGCTATGGGCTACCCCAGCAACAAGCAACCCTTCTGCACCTTGGCGGAAATAGTAACGCTGGAGGACATCAAAAAGCTCGTCCCGGCGAAATCGTCATACGAAGAGAAGGTCCATGTCATCCAAGCCCTCTTGTTCGGGGTCTCCGGCCTCATCGATTTTACCGGTCTGCCGCAGTGTTCATCCGCCAAAGACCGGACTTATTTTTCAGATTTGAAGAACGTCTGGAACCGGCACCAGAAAAAATTCACGGACCGGGTGATGGACCGGAAAGAATGGAAATTCGGCAAAATGCGGCCGGCCAATTTCCCCTACCGACGGGTCGCCGCTCTCAGCCACCTGATCGCCCGGCATTGGGATACCGGCCTGTTCGCCGACACCCTGGAATGCCTGAAATCGACCCTTCCCACCGTGCTGGAGAAAGGATATTCTGGGGCCACCCGGAACAAAGTCATGCATTTTTTCTGCCTGGAAGCGAACGACTACTGGGCTTGGCACTACACCCCGGATGGTAAAAAACTCATTAAAAAACAACGGCTTG
>JAUVMD010000266.1 GCA_030600405.1 Nitrospirota bacterium | reverse complement strand
TAGTCGATTCCCTGGGTATGATCCGCACTCTCATGGGCACCGGCCAGCAGGATTACAACGGCGACTCGGAGCTGGCGCGTGAAACCAACCTGCACCTTCCCTTCGGCGTGGCGCTGGATAAAAACGGCGACTTGCTGGTCATCGACCGCTCGCATTACCGGATCCGCAAACTGATAATGAAAGGCAGTAAAGTTACCACCGTGGCGGGTAACGGCGTCAAGCAGTTCGGCGGCGACGGCGGCCCCGCGCAGGGCGCCAATCTGGAATTTCCGCACGGCATTGATGTGGACAGCAAGGACAACGTGATCTTCGCAGACAAGGCCCATTACCGCATCCGTAAAATTACGCCCCAGGGCATCATCTCCACCATTGTCGGCGACGGGGTGCGCGGCAACATCGGCGACGGCAGTCCAGCGATCAAGGCATCGGTCTTCCCCACCCGCATGCGGCTGAACCACAAGAACGAAATCTTTTTCATCAGCCCCAGCGGATTCGTCAGCCTGGTCCGCAAGGTGAATACCAAAGGCATCATCAACCAATACATCACCACCGGGGACGCGGGTTACCAGAAAGCCGTGCTGGCTTCCGGGTCGGGCGCCTCTGCCAAATCCGGTATTACGGTGATCTCCCAGTTTTCCGATCTGGCGCTGGACAAGAAAGGGAATGTCTATCTGGCGGACCGGATCAATCATCAGATTCGCAAGCTGAGCCCCAATGGTAAAATCAAGACAATCGCCGGAACAGGAGATTCTAATTATTTCGGCGACGGCGGACCCGCCACCAAAGCGGCGTTTCGCGATCCAGTAGCCATCACTCTGGATAAAGCGGGTAATCTGTATGTGGCCGATTCGGCCAATAACATGATCCGTAAAATCAATACCAAAGGCATCATCTCAACCATCGCCGGCAACGGCAAACATAAAGACAGCGGTGACGGCGGCCCGGCATTGAAGGCAAGTTTGAGATCGATCGATTCTCTGGTATTCAGCCCGGCGGGCGAGCTGCATATCGTCGAAACCAACACCCATCATATCCGGAAAATCAAAAAGGACGGCACCATTGTTACTGTCGCTGGCCGACCCGGAATACAGGGTAATTATGGAGACGACGGCCCCGCCACCAAAGCCATGCTCAAGCAACCTGCGGACATCGCGTTCGACTCCAAGGGCAATATGTACATTACCGATATGGGAAATAACAGCATCCGGAAAGTGGACGCCAAGGGAATCATCACCACCCTGGCGGGTTCCGGAGTGTTCGGCTGGGGGAGCGAAGGCGAGAAGGTGGAAATTTATTTCGCGAATTTCCCCTAAAGAGCCCCGGTAAATTAAATTTAACAAACCCCCGAATGATATACTTTGAATTAATGGAGAAGCTTCATGTTAAACATTGTTAAAACCCTGACCGCTTTTGCCTTGCTGATGAGCCTAGCTGTGGCGCCGAATCCGTCCCTGGCGGGCGAAACGGACGCCCTGACTGATCTCCTGAAACAGGTGGACAAACAGGTGTGCCAATCCCCAAAGAAAATCATGGGCTACTATGCCAAAGATACGGTGATCATCTCCGATGACAAGCGCGTTCTGCCGGAACATCGCATCAAGGATTACGAAGTGATGATCGCCGAACTGCAGGGGATGAAATGCAACAACAAGCGTACCGTTCTGGCGGGCCATGCCGGAAAAAACCTTGGATACCTGCTGGTGGATGAATTGATCAGCGTGTCCTCCCGCCACAGCACTGACGAGCGGCAACACAGCGTCTGCACCTACGTGTTTACCAAGAATGGTAGCCAGTGGAAAATCAAACAGGAACATTGCTCCAGCCTGCCGGATTACAGTATTGTGCCGGGAGACGATGCGCTGTATTATTTTCATAACCCTGTTTACTAAGGGTGAAGGGCATCTGCCCAGGCAAGGCCCGATACAAATTTCGCAGAAACGCAATGACGTGCTCAATCATTTAACTTCCCCAGCCGAAGTTTTAAAACGACCTACGCAGGTTGCCACTTCCCTTCTCTGCCACGGACACAACGGTCTCCTTCATAGGGGCAACGATGCCGCACACCCCTCCGACTCCTGACTCTCTCGGCCCGGTGATTACCCAAACGGGTATTTATTTTTCGTTGTATTCCGAGCACGCCACTGCGGTTGAGCTCTATCTGTTCGAAATCGCTTCCTCCGCAACAGAATCGCAACGCATTGCCCTAGGAAAAGGCGCCGATTCCGTCTGGCGCGTTCATGTTCCCAACCTAAAAATCGGATGCCTCTACGGCTACCGGGTGCACGGACCTTATCGGCCTGCCGAAGGACACCGTTTCAACCCTTCAAAGTTACTGCTCGATCCGTACGCCAAAGCATTGGGACGAACACTTCAATGGCACGAATCGTTGTGGACCGTTCCGCCTGGCGCTTCAGATTCGCACGATCAACCTCCGAACACACAGGACAGCGCTCCGTATGCGCCCCTCGCAAAAGTAATCGATACCTCGTTTGATTGGGGAGAGGATCGTCCACCAAAAATCCCCTGGGAGGAAACCGTTATTTATGAAACACATGTCAAAGGGATGACACAACAACACCCCGACATCCCCGAAGAGTTGCGCGGCACTTATACCGGCCTCGCTTCCGAACCCGTGCTGGAACACCTGACCCGCCTGGGGATTACCGCCATCGAATTACTACCCGTTCATCAGATTGCGGATGAATATCATTTGCACAAAAATGGATTGACCAATTACTGGGGTTACAATCCCCTACTGCTTTTTGCTCCGGATGCACGATTCGCTCGTCGGGACACTTCCGATCCGCTCACGGAGTTCAGACAGATGGTGCGGGCGTTTCATCAGGCGGGTATTGAGGTGATTCTCGACATGGTGTTCAATCACACTGCCGAAGGCGACTTGCATGGCCCCACCGTTTCTTTTCGCGGTATCGATAACGCCGTGTATTACCGGACGAGCTCGAGCCATCCGGCGCGCTATACCAACTTCACCGGATGCGGCAACACGTTCAACCTCCACCATCCGCAGACCCGGCAGTTGGTTCTGGACGTCCTTCGTTATTGGGTCGATAAGATGCACGTCGACGGCTTTCGGCTCGACTTGGCGGTCACTGTGGGACGCGGCCGGAAATCGTTTAAACCCGAAGGTGATTTTTTCAAGGCGATTCAGGAAGACCCGGTGCTATCTCAAGTGAAATGGATTGCCGAGCCCTGGGACTTGGGACCAAGCGGCTATCAAC
>JAUVMD010000047.1 GCA_030600405.1 Nitrospirota bacterium | reverse complement strand
GTACCAACGCGCTGTTGCTGGAACGCTATCTGGATCAGATGCCCAAAACATCACGCCTGACGTTCTCCATCCATTTGGATGGCATGAAGGAGCATCACGATCACATTTGCGCAGAAGAAGGCGTTTATGATAAAGCGATCGACGCTATCAAGCTGGCGAAAGCGCGCGGGTTTCGTGTCACCACTAACACCACGTTTTTTGACGATGTGACTGTTGAATACGCCGAAAAATTCTTCGACCATCTCAAGCCTTTAGGAATAGACGGGATGACGGTAGCTTCCGCCTTTCAGTATTCGGATGCCCCTTCGCAAGATCATTTTTTTGGACGGCACCGGACCCAGGAATTTTTTAAGGAGCTGTTATCGAAAAATACCAACGGCCGCTGGGACTTCAGTCATTCGCCTTTTTACCTGGAATTTCTGGAAGGCAAGCGCGATTACGATTGCACCCCCTGGGGCAATCCCAGTTATTCAGTGCTGGGTTGGCAGAAACCCTGTTACCTGCTGGATGAAGGTTACGCAGACTCGTTCCAGGCATTGATGGAAGAGACGGAATGGGAAAAGTACGGCCATCGCAACCATGACAAGTGCAAAGACTGCACCGCCCATTGCGGTTATGAGGCCACCGCGGTGGAGGACTCCACCAACGGGTTGAAGAACATGGTCTATTCCGCAAAGATGGTTTTGTTGTAATTCTCTTCTTAATAATACGGACAATTGCCCTCCCCTTGGATAGTTGGGGAGGGCTTTTTTATTAGTACGGGCAAGCCCACCGTAAGATTTCCCTGAAAATTTATTTCTCTCCTTCTGGATTTTCGGTTAATCTATTATCATATTTACATTTCCATAACTGGTACCCTGAATTGGTTGAATATTTTTAAGTATTTGATATAATTGACGTAATTTATTTATATCCAATATGAGGAAACTTATGAACATGCATTTTCAACCATCATTCAGAACCTGGCTCCTGCTTTCAATTTTAGCAGGCCTGTTCGTGTTTTCAGGAGCCTGCGCCACCCTCAGTCCCGCTGAAAAAAAACTTCTGGCTCAGAAGAAATATGAGGATGCTCAAAGTCCCGGAAATTCGAAGAAAGAAAGATACAAAAAACTCATGGAGGCGATCCGGATGGAGCCGAAGGAACCTCTATATCGTGTCGGGCTGGGCGATGCTTATTTTAAAGATGGAAAGCTTGATAAAGCTGAAAAAATGTACCTGAGCGCTATTAAAGTCGAACCGGCCTATGCGACCAGCTATCGCATGCTGGGTCGATTGTATATGCAGAAAGGCCAGTGGGACGATGCAACTCATTATTTAAAGCGGGCTTTGAATCAACCCAATGTGATTAATCCCATTCAACTTTATAATTGGCTGGCCTACAGTGAATATCGAAAAGGGGATTTACCCAAGGCAGAAAAGGCTTGGCTGAGGGCGTTGGACATTAATGACAGCGACAAGATTCGCTTGAATTTGGCGTTGATTTACAAAGAAGGAAATCGCCTGGACTTAGCTCAAGCCTCTCTGCTGAAGGCGTTGGAGATGAATCCCAAGTTGCCCAGTGCTCATTTCGCGTTAGGCGAGATTTACTACCAACGTAACAAATTTGGGAAGGCCAAGAAGCATTTTAGTGAAGTCATTCATTTGGAGCCTTTGAGTGAACAGGCCAGGATTTCACAGGAAATCTTAAATAAATTGTCTGCAAGAAAATAATATGTCCGAAGATTTTGGATCCTATTTAAAACATGAGAGAGAACTGCGGGGCGTTCCGCTGGACGAGATCGCGCAGTCCACTAAAATCAGTATCCGCTTTCTTCGAGCTCTGGAGGAAAGTCGGTTCGAGGATCTGCCAGGGGAAGTGTTTGTTAAGGGTTTTATCCGGTCCTATGGCCAGGCCATAGGGTCGAATGTGGATGAGTTGTTGGCGGCCTACCTTGAATCCAGCGGTAAGCGCCAAGACACCGAAACCTCCAATACGGCTACCTTCTCCCAGACCGAGGAAGAACCACCCCAACACCGTTTCGGCTTCCCGGTGAAAGCTGTTTTAGGGTTTGGGGCGGCGTTATTGGTTATTGTCGGCGGAGTTTACTGGATTACTTCCGAAAAGGGTGATCAGGCAGGGCAATCCCAACGGTCCCAGTTGTCAACCCCATCAATAGTCGATAACAGTTTGCCAGAGGTTAACGGCGAGTCCAAACCCACTGCTTCAAAGGAGGCAAACGCCTCTCTTTCAGAAGCGGAGAGCCCCAACCCCCAATCTAACCCGGCTGCAGCCGCAGGGTCTTCGGAACCTCCGGTGAGGTTGAGCCCTGACGACGCCTCAGCCGAGGCCACGGGGGGCCAAGAGTCTATTAAAAATACAGTTACAGTTTCTGAAAAAGATGCTATAATTGAAGATCTTCAAGATCAAGTAGTTCCAAAGCCGATGGAACCCTCTGCTGAGATGGCTATGGGGGATTCCTCGTTGAGCTTGGTGATCCAGGTGAACGAGAATTCGTGGTTCAACCTGACGGTCGATGGCCAGCGGGATCAGGATTTCATTTTGCCCTCAGGCGGGTCCAAAACGATTGAGGCGGAAAAAGCGATCGTGATGACCATTGGCAACCGGCGGGCCACTCAATTGATCTTGAATGGTCAGCAGTTGGATTTACCGGAAAGTCCGGACAATGTAATTCGAAACCTAACCGTTAACGCAGAACAGCTGAATTGAGCATCTATGGCAAAAATTGACGCATTTTTTAAATTGATGAATGATCAGGGGGCATCCGACCTCCATCTGGTTTCAGGTTCTCAACCTATATTGCGTGTCCATGGGGATATGGAGCGGGTCAAATACAAACTCATGGAGAATGACGAACTCAAAGTCATTCTTTATGAGATTTGCCCGGAAAACAAAATCAAGGTGTTTGAAGAAACGGGAGACATCGATTTCGGTTACGAAGTTCCCAATCTTGCCCGCTACCGGTGCAACTTCTTTCAGCAGAAGTGGGGTATCGGTGCGGTTTTCCGTGAAATTCCCAGCGAAATTTTAACCGTCGAACAACTGGGGTTACCCCCTGTACTCAACAAAATGGCGATGTTGCACAAAGGATTGGTTTTGGTAACGGGGCCCACCGGTAGCGGTAAGTCCACCACTCTGGCGGCCATGGTCGACTATGTCAACCGGAACAAAAAATCCCATATCATCACCGTTGAAGATCCCATCGAGTTTGTTCATACAAGCCAGTCCTGTGTGGTCAACCATCGCGAAGTGGGTTTGCACACACAAAGTTTTAAAGCGGCATTGCGCGGTGCTTTGCGTGAAGACCCGGACATCATTCTGGTCGGCGAAATGCGTGATTTGGAAACCATCGAACTGGCTTTGGAAGCGGCCTCTACCGGTCACTTGGTCTTCGGCACTCTGCATACTCAAAGCGCTGCTAAAACCGTGGATCGTGTGATCGACGTATTCCCCGCGCACCAGCAAGCACAAATTCGCACCACTCTGTCAGAAAGTTTAAAAGGGGTGGTGGCTCAGAACCTGTTCAAGCGGATCGACAAGAAAGGCCGGCTCGCGGTCCTGGAAATCCTGGTGGTCACTCCGGCGACCTCCAACCTGATTCGTGAGGGGAAGACTTTCCAGATTCCCTCAGTTATTCAGACCGGTAAAAAATACGGTATGCAGTCTTTGGACGACGCCATACTGGAGGCCATGCATGCTAAGAAAATCAGCCCGGAAGACGCCTATGACAAGTCTATCGTCAAAGAGCGGTTTGTCCAATACCTGAAAGAGCCTCCGGAATTTTTATAGGAAACCAATGAGAAAAGCAGAAGTAGATTACCTTTTGACGACCATGTTGGAGGCCTTTGGCAACATCTCCGACCTCAATATGACTGTTGGCCAGCCCTTCCAGGTGGAATCCAACGGTAAGTTAACGCAAGTCAAAGTACATCCTCCGATCCCGAAATTAACCCCATTTCAGGCCGAGGTGATCGCCTTGAACCTGATTAACTCGGACCGGCGGCTGACGGAAATCATTCTCAAGAGCGGTTCCTGCGACTGTTCGTATTTTATTCAAGGCAAAGCCCGCTTCCGCGTCAATATTTTTTCCCAGCGCGGCAATTACAGTATTGTTTTAAGAAAACTGGAAACCCGGATTCCAACAATCAAAGAATTAAAACTGCCGGCGCAGTTTGCCAAAGCCGCGGAAGAGAAACACGGATTGATTCTGGTGACGGGTGCCACCGGTACTGGTAAAACCACCACCCTGGCGGCCTTGCTCAACAAGATCAACAAAGAAAAACCCGTACATGTCATTACCCTGGAAGACCCGGTGGAATTTGTACACCCCCATCTTAAGGCCACTTTCAACCAGAGAGAACTGGGGAGCGACTTTGATGCCTTCTCCACCGGTCTCAGGGCCGCTTTGCGTCAAGCCCCCAAAGTCATTCTGGTGGGTGAAATGCGCGATCGGGAAACGGTCGAAATCACCATGAACGCCGCCGAAACCGGGCACTTGGTCATGAGCACTTTGCATACTGTTGACACCGGTCAAACCATTAACCGGATTGTTGGTATGTTTAACAAGGAGGATGAACAGCAGATTCGCATTCGCCTTGCCGATACTTTGCGGTGGGTTATCAGTCAAAGGCTGGTACCCAAAGAAGGTGGAGGACGCATTGCTCTGCTCGAAATTATGTACAACAATATGCGGGTCAAGGATACGATTCTGAATGGTGAAACCGAAGACAAAACTTTTTATGACATCGTTAGAGATGGCGATGCCTATGGCATGTGGACCTTCGATCAGCACATTTTAAAGATGTATACACAAGGTCTGATTTCCGAACTAACGGCAAAAGGCTACGCAACCCGTAAAGCGGTAGTGGCCCGTGGTATTGACAAAATCAAGGCCGGCAAAGGCGAGAAAACCACGGACATTGAAGATCTTTCCATGGATGATGCTTATGCGAAGCAAATCCGCGGGAAGGTTCAACTTAAAAAGAAGAGGCGGGCTTGATCGAACCCGCTTTATGGAGATATCGGCATGCAGGTAGAATGTTCCAGCTGTAACAAAGAAATCAATATACCCGATAATAAAATCCCCCAAGGACAGGCATTTAATCTGACCTGCCCCAGTTGCAAGACCAAGATGCGGGTGGACCAGCATTTAAAACCCCCGGCATCAGATCCTGCTGAATCCGTGGACGCCATCTCCATGGTGGTCGATGAAGAATTTGAGGACGACGAAGAAGAAATTGAGATTTACGACGAGCACGACAAAATCGCGCTTATCCTGGATCGACAGAACGATGATCTCTGGACCACCGCTTTAACCGAATTAGAGTATAAACTTCAAAGAGCAAAATCCCCTGAGCATGCGGTTCACAAGCTGAAATTCAACCAATATCATGTGGTTGCATTTCATGAAAAATTTGGCGGCTCTACTTTGGAGACAAGCCCTCTCTATGACTTCATAAGGGATATGCCCATGGATACCCGCCGAAAGATATTTGTTGCCTTGGTGGGTGAGAATTTTACAACGCTGGATAATATGGAAGCCCTGGCATATAGTGTGAATTTGGTCATCAATCAAAAGGAATTGGATCAACTGGAAGCTATCTTAAAAAAGTCGATCGGAGATAATGATAATTTTTACAAAGTTTATAGAGAGACTATGACCGCTCTCGGAAAACTTTAGTCATGTCACTCCAAGAAACACCTAATATTCAAAGATACGCCAATGGTGACATTATTGTTTCGGAAGGTATTGTCAGCAACAATGCCTATATCGTTTTTGAGGGGAAAGTAAACATCACCAAAAAGGTGGACAAGAAAAGTATTTTGATCAATACCTTGAGCAAAGGCGAGGTATTTGGAGAAATGGGTTTGATTTCCCAGTCTGTCCGAAGCGCCAGTGTGGTGGCGGTGGGCAATGTGACCATTGGCGTGATTGAAAGAGAACAATTTGAAGCTATTGTATCCAAGCTTCCGGATGATTTGCGGGCTATTGTCAATGCCCTGGTCGAACGGTTGCGGTATACCAGTGGCCGATTATCCAAGATAGGTTTGGAGCTGGAAAAAACACGTAACGTTATTTCTTTCTTTTCATCGCAACATTAGGTTAAGGATTCAAATAAGACATGCCAATATATAAATACAAGACAACGGTCAATGGAAAAGTTCAAAAAGGCGAGATTGAAGCTGATAACGAACAGGGCGCTCTTTCGAAGTTGAAGCAGAAGAACATTCGTGTCGCCGGCGTAAAGAAGAAATTCGAAAGTGATTTCCTCAGCAATAAAAAGCCGATTACCGAGCGGGACATTGTAATCTTCACCCGCCAATTTTCAACAATGGTGGACGCGGGTCTTCCCTTGGTGCAATGCCTGGAAATTCTGGGAAAGCAGTCCGACAATCCGTCCTTCGGCGAAATCATTACGAAAATTAAAACGGATATCGAATCCGGAAGCAACCTTTCCGATGCCATGAGAAAACATCCGAAAGTGTTCAATTCCCTATATGCCAACCTGGTGGAGGCTGGAGAAGCCGGGGGTATTCTGGATACCATCTTGAGCCGGCTGGCGAACTATATTGAAAAAGCGCTGGCATTGAAAAAGAAAGTTAAAACCGCCATGGTCTACCCGGGGGCGATTATCACGGTTGCCGTCACGGTTGTGGCATTTCTGATGGTATTCGTTATTCCCACTTTTGCCACCATGTTTGCAGGGGGAGGTGCGGAACTGCCCGGACCCACCGCACTGGTAATGGACATCAGTAATTTTTTCACGAACCAATGGTATTACGTTATCGGCGGGCCTATTCTATTTTTCATTTTATTCAAAAAAGTATACGCTACCGAACGCGGTAAAATTGAAATCGACCGGTTTGCCTTGAAACTTCCCGTGTTCGGCATGCTCATTCGTAAAGTATCGACCGCCAAATTTTCCCGGACATTGGGAACCCTGATCTCCAGCGGCGTTCCTTTGATTGAGGGAATGGACATTTGTGCCCGGACTGCGGGAAACAAGATTGTCGAGATCGCTATATTGAACTCGATTGAAGCCATCAAAGAGGGTGAAACTATTGCCGCCCCGCTTGCCCGTGAAAACGTTTTTCCCGCTATGGTGATCCAGATGATCGATGTCGGTGAATCCGCCGGTGCCCTGGATAGCATGTTGTCTAAAATCGCCGACTTTTATGACGAAGAAGTGGATACCGCTGTTGATGGCTTGACCGCTCTACTCGAACCCATGCTGATGGTTTTTCTGGGCATCGTGGTTGGTTTTATCGTGGTGGCGATGTATCTTCCCATTTTCAAAATGGGCGAAACCGTTTAACCCTCCAAATTCAAAGGTTGGAAGGGCTCCGTCAATGAGTGGTTCTGTTTCCGCCTGGTAATGCTATGAACTCAATGCGGGAAAACCCGGATCCGGATAAGGAACTTTTCCTTCGGGTCAAAACGATCATGGTTTTAAGGGTCGTTTTTCTGACCGGGTTTCTTATATTAGTCATAGCCTTTGAGCGCAATTCCCTCCAGGAAACTCCCATTGTTCCCCTGAGCGCAGTCCTGTGCGCCGCTTACTTTCTAGTGCTGGCCAGTGCCCTTTTCCTGCGCATAGGAATGAATCTGCTGTCGGTAGCCTGGTTCCAGGTCTTGGGGGACCTGTGTGTGGTCGGCGGCATTATATTCACAACGGGAGGAGTGGAAAGCCCTCTTTCCTTTTTATTCTTGTTTGTTGTCGTTGGCTCCAGCGTCATGCTTCCCCGGGCCGCGTGTTATCTGACCGCATCCGGAGCCAGTATCATTTATGGCCTACTGGTCGATCTGGAATACTTTAGGGTGATTCAACCAATTTATTTTTTCCCCAAATCCTCCGTGTTTTATCAAGGGGCTTATCTATTTTATATCGTTACTCTCAATATTGCCTCCTTCTTTTCCGTAGCCTATCTCAGCAGT
>JAUVMD010000279.1 GCA_030600405.1 Nitrospirota bacterium | reverse complement strand
GAGGCATTTTTTCCTCTCCGGTCTGGGGCCGCGGAGGAAGACGCATGGCATCGACCGGATGAGGATACGCTTTCTTCCATTTATCGATCGCGGTGGGCTCGCTGGAACAACCGCTCCAGGTGACTGCCAACAGCGGAAGCAATAGTAAGGCCAGGATAATTCTCATGTTCGTTTCAACTTTTCAGGTAGACGTTGTTGAATAAAGCCATTCACCAGTAAACGTGATTCCAACTGCTCAGGTTCCTTTTTGTTAATTCTTCGGATCATTAGTTCTTCAACCACTAAAAATTTTTCATCGCTCTCGATCAATCTAATTAAACGAGATAATTTTTCGAGCGATGACTTGACGGTGATTCTTACGGGAACGGTCAGCAGGCCCTCTATGTATTTCGTTTTTTCTGTTTTTACTTGAATCAGTTTGACCCGAGTCTTCCGGGCTTTGTCTTCCAGTGATTTCTGTAAACCCGCCGCGGCCAAAGCAGGCTTAGACGACGGCAAAAATAAATTTTCAAGTTGATTGGATAGTGCCTGATTAGCCTTCTCCTTTTCCCGATAATAATCAGCCTGGTTCAAAGTTTCATGATATTTGGTAATAAAAAGAATTTTACTTTCGATATTTTGTTCCTGACGCTTCTGCTTCTGATAAAGCGGCTCCCCGACATATACGACAAACACATAAACCAGAATCAGGCTTGTGGCCACAGTCAGGATAATCTTCTCTCTTAATGTTCGGTCTTGTCTCATCCTCTAGGTTCCAATGTTGACTGAATGGTAAATCGCTTGCCCAGTTTTTTTGTAGTTATCGAACCCTTGAATTTAGTGTCCCTTAAAAAATCTGATTCCTCCAACAAGGGAATCAATTTGGAAGCCGATGCGGAATACCCCTGAATTTCCACCAGGCTTTGTTGGATGGAGATACGCGTTACCCAGGTGTCCTTGGGCAATTTTCGGCTCAATTCCCGAAGCAGTGGAAGCTTAAGCGGTGTTTGGCGTTCAATGGCATTCAAGGCCTCCGCATAACCCGACAGTTCTGCATACTGTTGATCGATCATTTGCAACTTGCTGGCCAGGGGTTTGATTTCTTCCAATTGACGGTTTAAAGAGTTCAAAGTATTTTGGTTTCTATAGGTTTGACCCAGCAGCAGGCCCGCTAAAACTGCTAGAGTCATCACCGAAAGAACGGCCGTGGACATCCAGCTCGATGTTCTTTTTATTTTTTGTTGGGCTTGTGGATGAAGATTCAACTCGATGTTATTTTTCAATAGCGGCCGCAAGCCTAACCCCAGAGACGTCATGTGAAAAGACGGCGTAAAGCTTAATGGAGTATCCTTCTTTAAAAAAGTGGGTAATATGGCCTCGGTTTTTACGCCGGTTTGGGTTTGAAGAGAGGACATTAGAACTTCCACCCCCCGCCCACCTCCAAAGAGGTTGATTTGGGTGATCGATTCTTCGCTTTCAAGAGATTTGCATCCGTAAAGAGTGGATTCGAGAACCTCTGTTAGAAACTTTGAAAAGCTCTCCGTCACTTGATCCGTCAGTGATTCGGGAAGATCCTGATCAAAGAACACCTTTTTAAATTCCCTGTCGGAAATCGGTACACTACGGCTGGTGATCAGGGTTTTCCCTTTGATCAGAGAAACGTCCACCCAGTTGGAGCTGATATCCACTATGGCTTGGAGTTTCGAGCCAAGTTCTCCATTTTGACTCAGTAAGTTCATCTGGCTGGATAAGGACAGGTCGACTGCAGCCGCATCCAGCCCTGCTCGAGCTAGCCAATTAAGATATTTCTCCACCTGGTTTCTTTTGGTAGCGGCTGCTATCACATGATTCCGGTTAGGTGCTACCGGAACACTATGGTAAGACACGCTCATCGATTCCAAAGGAAAGGCGAAATGCCTATCCATCTCCAACTGAATCATAGAATCCAGTGCCTGCGCGTCCGGTGCCGGAACATCGAAAGATTGTACGGTACTATTTTGACGTGGCATACTCAGGAGAACTTCCTTGGGTTTTACGTTTCCTATTTTGATAAAGTCACTCAGCTCTTGCACGAAAAGATCTTCAGTTTCTTCGTCCCCCTGCTCGGGGTACAGCCGGAACCATTGAGACCGTACAATATCCACCCCACGCCATGTTCTCGCCACAAGGGTCAGGGAGGTGTATTCGTCACGAATGTCGATACCCAGATAGTGTTCCGCCAAGCCGTTTATCTCCGTATAAGATTGTCATTCCAATAGCGGGTCAACAAAGTTCCCTTGTCTCCTGTTTGCTGTGTTTCAATAATTGCCACAATAGTGTGTTGTGTCGGACTATGCTCAAACTTTCCGGTGGCTTCGATTTTGAAATGAGTAGATTTTGACTGGTCGTACCAGCCGCGCTCCTCTTTTTTCGTCAAAATCTCATCGACCAGGGTTGTGGGATACATAATTTCCAGGGCTACCCGTTCCGCGGTATTCGGGTTGAATTGAGACACGCCTTGTACCGTAAAAATCCGGGCCAGGCCGGGTGCGTTCTCTTCGCCGGAGGGTTCCTGCGATTGGTATTCCTCGGAACCATAAAAAAGTTCAGGCGTGACGCCTCTAACTTTCAATAATTCTTCCAAGCTGTCCAGGGGGCCGTTTTTGGCGGAGTATGCCGGGGACAATCCACGGTAATAATCCGACTCGGCTCCATTGACTCGGTGCTGGTCGTTCTTGTCAATCCAGTCCAGAATGGAGTCAGCGATGGTGTCTCTTTCCGAACCCTGCGGGAGACCGTTCGCGGCCAATGCTTTGACCAGGACGTCTCTGAGGGCGGTGTTGATATTGATCTTACCGTTTTCATCTCGAATGGAATAATGAATGAAACCTTTTCCCAGTGGCAATTCTGTTCGTTGCGGCGGTTCCGGTGTTTCGAACTCTTCTTCTGGCCGTGGCTGCGGCTCTACCGCGGACGGCGTCTTGTTGTCGTCCTCATTTTTCCTGGATGCGACTGGGCCGAAGATATATCCCTTTTCCTTGGTCCAGGAATGGAATTTTGCATCAGAAAGAATTTCGGCTTTAGCCAGATTCACACCCGCTTTCGCCAGGTAATAGGTTTCTACATCCTCCT
>JAUVMD010000218.1 GCA_030600405.1 Nitrospirota bacterium | reverse complement strand
ACCGGGGAAGACCGCCGGAGGCCCGGAATACGGCATCGGCCGCAGGACGGCTGAAGGCCACCTTGCCCTTGCCGCCCGCCACATTCAGGCGGTGCTGAATATAACCGTGCGTTTCTTCGACGTTCAACGGATACAGTTTCCACTGGGCACCGATGCGTTGCTGAAGCGATGCCAGGGAGGGCCGATTCAAAATTTTGTTCAACTCTGGCTGGCCGATCAAAACGATTTGGAGCAGTTCATCTTTTTCGGTTTCAAGATTGGATAGGATACGCAACTCTTCGAGCATCTTGGGAGCCAGGTCCTGCGCCTCGTCAACCACAACGGCGACGAACCTTCCCTCTGCTCTCTTCTTGATGAGGAACTTCCTCAAATGAAACAGCAACTCTTTTTTGTTTGTACTGTGCGACGGCAGGTTGAACTCGGCGTTGATGGATTGCATCAGTTCCACCGCACTATCGCAGGGATGAATCAGAGTGGCGAAATCGATGCCCGAATTCAGTGCCTTTAAAAAACTGCGGCAGAGGGTGGTTTTGCCGGTCCCCGCTGCGCCAACGATTTTCACGACCCCCTTGTTCCCCCGAAGAGCGAGCACCAACTGGGCCAGCACTTCCTTGTGCCGGGGACTCAGATAAAAGTATTCCGGATTGGGAGTGAGTTCAAACGGCTTTGCGCTCAATCCAAAAAAATCTGGATAAGTCCGTACCAGCTTCCTTTTGGCGATCATCACCTCCACCTCGCCCACCGCACGGGGAGGAGCCGGAGCCTTGTTCGGTTGGTTTGTCGTGCCCGGTTGGGACTTCGCGGGATCGAGGGTGAGATTCATCCGCGCGTTATATACCTCGCGCTTGGCATCATCCGAGAGCAGGTCGAATGCTTCCTGAACCTGCTCGATCTGCTCGATCAGCGAACCCTCCAGGGGACCCGGTTTGGGACGCTCCTGAGGATGATCGAAATAACGGATCCAGCCCAGGTACGATTCCTTGACCTGACGCGGCGAGGCCTGGGGAGAAATACCCAGGGCTCGGTAGTAATCGGTATGTTTGACAGTGGACACAGCGCACTCTCCGGATGGGGTGTTCGTTGTGGGTTCATAGAAAACGGCGGTAGTTCGCCGCCGCTCTACTATACAAATTCCGGAGAGGACTGTAAACAATAATTGAGATATAAGTCCTTAAAAAACAATACTATGGGTGAAAATCCAGCAGTCTGGGCCAAATTTGACCCAATTAGTGTGGTGGGCTGAAACACTGGCGCCAGCTTATCCAGGGGGACGTAAAATTTTCAGCGGCTTTTTTTGGGTTCGTCGGAACGGGGAATGGCGGGAAGGTCGTTGAAACTCAGCTTATATCCGGGATGGGCGAATTTGAACAGAAGGTCGATCACCTGCCGGATGGCGGCGACGTGGTATTTGCGCTCGTGGGCACCGTCGAAGTGCGGGTCGTCCTCCTCCATGGAAATGGTTCCCGGATTGAGGTAGTTCAGATAGAATGCGCCGAGCGGACGGAACTTCTCCAGCGGCTCGTCCTCCGGGCAGGAGTTGACGATGATCATGTGGATATCCTGCCCCGGCGTGGAATACACCTCGAACAGGCCGCCTTCCTTGATGGTGTGGCGGCGGCAATAGTCCAGAATTCGGTGCGCGTCCTGGACGGAAACCTCCCTGTAAACAACATGCATGAGCGCCTCATGGCTGTTTTCGTAATCCCGATTATGGGTTTTGGCGGCCCGGTTTGCAAACAAATAAAATAGTGATATGGTTAAGAAAATCGAATCCGTCGGCCGCTTTCCGGGTCATTTTCAAAATTTGTTTAAGTGGAGAGTTTTATGAGTCTCAAATTCATTTCCAGAATTACGGGCACCCTGACCGTGCTATGTTTTATTTTCTCCGGCCCGGCGTTCGGGGTAACCGCGAATCTGGGCAACACCAAAGCCGAGGACATCCGGAAACTATTGAAAGTTTCGGGCATTCACGACCAATTGAACATTGTGAAAAACAATCTGCTGAATCAATACTCGATGGGGTTTGCGGGGGCGTATCCCAAAATGCCGGACGCCTTCTGGGAGGAGTACTATGAACTGATCGGCCAACAGGACATCGACACCCTGGTGGAGAGGATAATTCCGGTGTACGACAAAAACATGTCGCACAAGGTGATCCGCAAACTCATTGAGATGTTCGAGACGCCGTTTTGGGAGGAATGGAAAGTGAAGATGCCCGCTATCAGCCGCGAGGCGGGGCTGATCGGCAGTGAATGGGGGCAGGCACTGCTCCAGTCCGACACCTTCAATGAAAAGCTAAAGGGGTTGATCCAAAAACACGATCTCGAGGGCCTGAACAAAGAGTAAACGGTACATTGTAAAGCGCGGTATTCCAATTCCCTTTCCTTCTTGCCGCCATTCCATTCAATTTATTTTCGACATGTTCCTCGTTCGCCTTATAATATTTATGAAAAATAAAACACCCTTCCCTGAGTATGATCAAAGTTTGAAGACATGAATAATATTTTCGAAATTCCCATCCCCGAAAGAGATCACAAAAAGGTGGCTCAGCTGATTCAGTTAATCGGAAATATGTCACTGAAGGGCGGAGGCAAGGTACCGCTCCTGTATATTCTCAATGTTGCTGGACTCGATAAAAAAAAGGGGATGCGTATTCAGAAAATGAGAGGCGACCTCATTTTAAAAAGCGAAAAAGGAAAACTGGATGGCCTATTCCTCAATACCGGTCAAAAGTTTCGGGAGGAGATTCCCAACGTGCCGATGTTTACGCCGGAGATCATCGGCGAAAAAAAATCGGCGGTAATTTCAAAGTTTCCAAGAACCGGCTCGACCTCAGCAATATCCAGGGACTGACCGTCTTCAAAACCGTCGGCGATAACCTGTTCGACCTCAAATTCAAAGTCCGAAAAGTGGCCCTCACTCCGAAGACGGTGACTGTGGTTTAACACACACTCGATCTCCATTTTTATCTTGTGATCCTGTCCATAGCCTGGATTTTTGGATTATCCCGGTCTGCTGGTTGACACCAATTATGGTTCTCTGCTAAAACCATTCCCATGAACTTTCAGGATGTGATTTTAAAGCTGGAGAAGGAGTTTTGAAATGAGTCCAGTCGGTGATTATATGAAGTACTACTTTATTCTCAATTTACTTCAAGGCTTTAACCGGAAAAGTGATATCAATCGCAATGGATGTAACGATGCAAAGTGATTATACAACTCTAAAAGCTCACTATCGCTTTACCCAAGATGACGAAGCTCTGTTGCTCCAGATGAAGCCTCAGTTGGAACCATCCGTAGATGAATTTTTGGATGGATTTTACGAATTTATCTGGAACTTTGGAGAAACTGCGGAATTCCTTAAGGATCAAGCAGTGATCACCCGGCACCGCGGTAAGATTCGCGAATGGTACTTGGATCTATTAAATGGCACTTATGATATTTCCTATTTTCTGAAGCTTTATAAAATAGGTGAAATCCACGTCAAACTAGGGCTTCCCACTCATTATGTGAATGCGGCGTTTAATTTTGTTCGTGTTTTCACGCTAAGTCGCATCCATAACCAATACTCTGGAGACGATAATTTAACAGATAGGCTTAAAGCAGTTGAAAGAATTCTCGATATTAACTTGGATATATTAACAAGCTCTTATCGAGAAGAGGAAATGAGCCGTTTTTTGTCTCTCTCTCGTATTGAAAAAACATTGCTAGGTGCTCTAAAAAAAACCAGTGCCTATTTTAACTATGTACTGGCTGGTGCCCTTGTGATGGTAGCATTTTTTGCTGTTGGCTTATTCGGATATGATGTCTATTTACTTTTTTCCAAACAGACATCTATAGAACAAGGAATTTTAACGATACTCGGTAGTCTTTT
>JAUVMD010000107.1 GCA_030600405.1 Nitrospirota bacterium | reverse complement strand
TTGATGTACTGAAAGCGGCGTTCCCGGCAGGTACGGTTTCCGGCGCTCCCAAAATTCGCGCTATGGAGATCATCGACGAGTTGGAACCGACACGTCGCGGTATCTATGCCGGAGCGGTCGGCTACATCAGCTTTTCGGGCAATATGGATACCGCCATCGCCATTCGTACCTTAGTGGTCAAAGATCAAGTAGGCTACCTTGGAGTCGGGGCGGGAATTGTCGCCGACTCGGTACCGGAAAATGAATTTGAGGAGACCATGAGTAAGGGTAAAGCCATGCTCAAGGCCATCGGCCTGGCGGGCAGGGGACTTCTGCCATGATCCTGATGATCGATAATTACGATTCATTCACCTACAACCTCGTTCAATACATGGGCGAGCTGGGTGCGGATCTCGAAGTGTTTCGGAATGATCAGATCGCCATTGCCGAGATCGAAAAACTGAATCCCCACAAAATCGTTATCTCTCCGGGTCCCTGCACCCCTTCCAAGGCGGGCATCTCCAAGGAAGTGATCAAGCACTTTGCCGGCAGGATTCCTCTCCTGGGTGTGTGCCTGGGACATCAGTCGGTGGTGGAGGCCTTTGGTGGTGAAATCATCAAAGCCAAGAAACTCATGCACGGCAAAACTTCGATGATTCAACATGACGGCAAAACCATTTTCAAGGGTTTGCCCAATCCGTTTGAAGCCACTCGGTACCACTCTCTGGTGGTGAACCGTGCCAATCTTCCGGATTGTTTCGAAATCACCGCCGAATCGGATGATGGGGAGATCATGGGTGTTCGCCATAAGGAGCTGGCGGTCGAGGGCGTGCAGTTTCATCCCGAATCGATCCTGACGGTGCATGGCAAGGACCTCCTAAAAAACTTTATTGATCTTCCGGCTGAAAAGGTAAAAGAACATGAAGGCTCAGGACATCCTGCATAAGGTGGTCGACGGCCACGACCTGTCGGAAGAGGAAATGATGTCCATCATGACCCAGGTCATGGAGGGTAAGGTGGACCGTTCGCTGTTGGGCGCTTTTCTTACCGCGCTTCGCATGAAGGGGGAGACAGTGGCGGAAATTTCCGGTGCGGCTCAGGTCATGCGTGAAAAAGCCGAGCCATTGAACATTCCCGTCAAGGGAGTCGTCGATACCTGTGGCACCGGGGGGGATGGTGCGGATACCTTCAATATTTCCACCACCGCGGCGTTTGTGGTGGCAGGGGCGGGGATTCCCGTGGCCAAGCACGGCAACCGGGCAGTCTCCAGCCGGTCGGGAAGCGCTGATGTGCTGAAATGCCTCGGGGTCAATATCGAAGCGGATAAACAAGTGGTGGAACGGTGCCTCGAAATGGCGGGCATCGGATTTTTATTCGCGCCGACTCTGCATAAAGCCATGAAGCATGCGGCGGATGTCCGCAGGGAATTGGGTTTCAGAACAGTTTTTAATCTGCTGGGGCCGCTGACCAATCCCGCCCGAGTCCAGGCGCAGGTGGTGGGGGTATTCGATTCCAAATGGACATCGCCTCTCGCTCAGGTCCTTAAAAATCTCGGCGCCGTGCACGCATTTGTAGTGCATGGAGAGGATGGCCTTGATGAGATTACTTTAACATGCAACACGAAAGTATCTGAGTTAAATAATGAAAATATAAAGGATTATTATCTCGATCCGACGGAGCTGGGATTCGAGTATTGCTCGGAGCAGGATTTGAAAGGCGGCTCGGCAGATGACAATGCGACCATCTTGCGGGAGTTGCTGGATGGAAAAGGCGGACCCCAACGCGATATCGTTTTGTTGAATGCCTCGGCGGCCATTGTCGCGGCGGGTAAAGCCTCCGATTTCAAAGAAGGAATGGAAGTGGCAAAGAAATCGATCAATTCCGGCGAGGCGCGGCAAAAGTTGAAAGACCTGTGCCGTCTCAGTCATTCATAAGCAGGAAAGCATGGCTAATATTCTTGATAAAATATTCTCCGCCAAAAAGGTGGAACTGGAAACCACCCAGCGCGAGGTCCCGTTAGCCGAGGTCAAAAACAAAATGGGCGACCAGCGGGATGTGATTTCCGTTATGGACGCGTTGAGGGCATCAGGAGAAGGGTCCAAAATCATTGCGGAGATCAAGCGGCGTACGCCGTTCAAGGGCGATCTGGTGGAGCAGTTCGATCCCCTGGTGATTGCCCGGACCTATGCGGATAGCGGCGCAGTGGCGATTTCCATTCTGACCGAGAGTCGGTTTTTCGGTGGCAGTTTGCAGTTTGTCGAACAGGCCAGTAGGGCGGTATCGATTCCGCTGTTACGCAAGGATTTTATTTTTGACGAATATCAGGTGTATGAGTCTCGTGCCTGCGGCGCGGATTGTTTTCTGCTGATTGCCACTTCTCTGGACAAGAACCAGTTGAAGGATCTGCTGGAATTGGGTAAGGAAGTCGGCCTGACGGCGCTCGTGGAAACACACCATGAGAAAGATATGGAGAAAGCGTTTCATGCTGGTGCAGAGTTGTTAGGGATCAACAACCGGGATTTGACCACCGGCAAAACCGATCTGGAGATTTCCCGCCGCCTGCTCAAGGAAACGCGGGGTATGGATCATCTGCTGTTGGTGTGCGAAAGTGGCATCCACAGCCGAGCGCAGATCGCGGAATTTGAAGGGTTGGGGATACACGCGTTTCTTGTCGGTGAAAGCCTGATGAAAGCGCCTAATATTTCCGATAAGCTTCAGGAGTTTACGGGACATGGCAAAACCCAACCCACCGGTTAAGGTCAAGGTCTGTGGCACCACCCGCCTGAAAGACGCACTCCTGGCGGTGGAATGCGGCGCTGACGCCATCGGGTTTATTTTTTACAAAAAGAGTTCGCGTTATGTGACGGCCACAATCGCGAAAGATATTTGTGCGAAACTTCCGCCGTTCGTCAACCGGGTGGGCGTCTTTGTGAACGAAACATCTGAGAAGATCAACCGCATCGCAAATCGCTGTGGGTTGGATGCGGTGCAACTGCATGGCGACGAATCGCCGGCGTTTTGTAAACAGATCAAGTGCCGGGTGATCAAGGCGGTGCGGGTGAAGGATGCCGCGTCGTTGAAAGAGATGTCCCGGTATACGGTAGACGGGTTTTTGCTCGATGCCTACCAGGAGGACCAATGGGGCGGCACGGGCAAGGTGTTCGACTGGGAACTGGCCACCCGCGCTAAAAAATATGGTCCAGTGATCCTGGCCGGAGGGTTGAATTCCAGAAACGTGAAAGCGGCCATACAAAAAGTGCAACCCTATGGCGTAGATGTCAGCTCCGGGGTCGAGCAGTCGCCCGGACAAAAGGATCCCAAAAAAGTGAAAGCGTTTTTAAAAGCGGTGCGCGAAGGTTAAGAAGGAGAGTGTTATGAGTACACCCACATTGCCGGATCGAAGCGGCCATTTCGGAGAGTTTGGTGGGAAGTTCGTCATCGAAACATTAATGCCTGCGCTTGGAGAATTGGAGAAGCTGTATAACGAAGCGCGGAACGATCCCGAATTTCAGAAACAGCTCAAGTTTTATCTGGAACATTATGTGGGGCGTCCGTCGCCGTTGTATTTTGCCCAGAACCTGACGCGGCAGTTGGGCGGCGCGAAAATCTATCTCAAGCGTGAGGACTTGAACCACACGGGCGCGCATAAAATCAATAACACCATCGGCAGTGCCTTGCTCACGCAACGTATGGGCAAGAAGCGGGTCATCGCCGAAACCGGAGCCGGTCAGCATGGCGTCGCTACGGCTACGGCCGCCGCACTGTTCGATCTGGAGTGTGATGTCTTTATGGGTGAGGAAGACATTCGTCGTCAGTCACTCAACGTGTTCCGCATGAAACTGCTCGGCGCGCGGGTCATTCCCGTTTCCTCCGGTACGCGCACATTGAAAGACGCCACCAGTGAAGCCATCCGCAACTGGATCACCACGGTGGAAGATACGCATTACATTATCGGCTCGGTAGTGGGACCTCACCCGTTTCCCATGATCGTGCGTGATTTCCAGAGAATCATCGGCGACGAAACCAGAAAACAGATTCAGGAAGCGGAAGGACGCCTGCCAGACGCTCTAGTGGCCTGTGTCGGCGGCGGCAGTAATTCCATGGGTCTGTTCTACCCCTTCGTGGAGGATAGAGAAGTCAAAATGATCGGGGTGGAAGCCGCCGGACATGGTATCGAAACCGGCAAACACGGCGCGTCGCTCGGGCATGGGGCGGTGGGCATCCTGCACGGCATGAAGAGTTATCTGCTGTTCGACGCTGACGGGCAGATTACGGAAGCCCATTCCATTTCCGCCGGACTGGATTACCCCGGGGTCGGAGCTGAGCACAGTCATTTCAAGGACAGCAAGCGGGCGGAATACGCCTCCATCACCGATAAAGAAGCGTTGGAAGGTTTCAAGCTGTTGTCGCGAAGCGAGGGCATCATTCCCGCTCTGGAATCGTCGCACGCCATCGCCCATGTGGCGAAGGTCGCGCCGAAAATGAAAAAGAGCGAGATAATCGTCATCTGCCTGTCCGGACGGGGTGACAAGGATGTCAATCAAGTGGCGGATTTTCTTGAGGAGGAGCTGTGAGCCGCATCCAGAAACGGTTCGATTGGCTGAAATCGAAGAGCGAGAAAGCCCTGGTGGCGTTCATCACCGCCGGCGATCCCGATCTCGCCACGACCCAGGAACTGTTCTCCGCGATCGAGGAGGGCGGTGCCGACATCATTGAACTGGGCGTACCGTTTTCCGATCCACTGGCGGACGGGCCGGTGATTCAGGCGGCTTCCCAGCGCTCCCTTAAAAGCGGCACCACCTTGAAGAAAATCATCCAGTTGGTGCATGACATTCGTCAGTCGTCTCAACTGCCAATCGTCCTGATGACCAGTTTCAATCCGGTGTTCGTTTACGGACAGGAGGCGTTTGTGAAGGATTCGGTCGAGGCGGGGGTAGACGGGGTGATCATTCCCGACCTGCCGCCGGAAGAGGCGGAGGATTTTGACGCCTTGGCTCAGGCGCAAGCATTGGACGTGGTTTATCTGCTGGCCCCCACCAGTACGCCGGACCGCATCGAGATGGTGGGCGCGAAGAGCCGGGGGTTTATATATTACGTTTCCCTGACGGGAGTCACCGGAGCGCGGGATGCTCTGGGTAAAGGGGTGGAAGAAAAAGTGACCCGGATTAAGCAGGCCACCTCGTTACCCGTTTTGATCGGTTTCGGGATTTCCGGGCCGGAGCAGGCCAAAGCTGCGTCGGGGTTTTCCGACGGGGTGATTGTCGGCAGCGCCATCGTACGTATGATCGAAGAAACCCCGGAGCCCGCCGAGCGGAAGGAAAAGCTCAAGGTATTTGTTCGCGGCATGAAGCAATCGCTCCAGGACTGCAAATAGGGGCGATCCATGTCCCCAAAAATTTCGGTTATTATTCCCGCCTACAACGAAGAAGAATCCCTTCCTCATGTTTTAAACGATCTTCCCCGGGACCGACTCCACCAGATTATCGTGGTCGATAACCGTTCCACCGACCGAACCTCTGAGGTGGCTAGTGCCAACGGGGCGACGGTGGTCTATGAAAAGCGCCAGGGTTATGGTCAAGCCTGTCTTTCAGGGATGGATGCGTTGGATAATCCCGATATCGTCGTATTTCTGGACGGCGATTACAGCGACTTCCCCGAAGAAATTGATCTGCTGTTAGCGCCGATTCTCAAAGGC
>JAUVMD010000160.1 GCA_030600405.1 Nitrospirota bacterium | reverse complement strand
TCGGGATGCAAGGTATTGATCTGTTTTAATACCGTCTGGCGTTTTTCTTTATACCAGGCGGTAGTGAGCGCCGGTTCGTGCAGGGCGAAGATGATCCACAGGTCCTTCCGCCGTGCTTCGTTCGTCAAAGATTTGAGCCAGGGAGTCGGATCGTTCCAGTCAAAAACATCGAGCACCACAAATAGGGCCGTCTCCAGATGCATGACGCCTTCCAGCTTGCCCGGCTGTGGACCCTTGGCGGGTCTGTCGAACGGCGTGGCCAGCGGCGCGATGCGATCCCAGCAGCCGGAAGCTTTGGGCTTCCATTTATGGGGCGGCAGATCGTTATCCCCCGCCACGAAAATACGGATGGAGTACGGACTTACCAGTGTCTCCCTAATCTCTTTGATGTATTGATCGGGACAACTTTCGGGAAATTTTTTTGGCTGATAGACAAAATCGCCGAGATGCAGAATCACGTCCGCCTTTTCCTGACGCATGGCGTTCTGCACTGCCTCGAATCCGGGATGAAACGCGCGCTCCCCGATCCCCGTATCGCCCACCACCACGACCTTGATGGATTCCGCCTCATGCGCGAAAAGAAAAGCGGGAAGAAAAAATACAAAGTAAATTAAAAAGATGAATAGTTGCATCATTAATTATCCAAAACTTTTGGTGATTTCCTGGGTCATGCCGCGGGTTCTGGCGCCAGGTTATCGGGCAGTCCCGATACGAATGCCTCAATCTCGTCCCGCACCCGGCGGTAATGGGACAACGCTTCTTCCTCGGTCGCGGCACCTTGTGCCAGTTTCGGCGGGTCGTCGAATCCCACATGCATCACCTTAGTTTTGCCGGGAAACACCGGGCAGGTCTCGTCGGCATGGCCGCACACCGTCACCACGTAATCGAACGGCACGTACATCACGTCATCGACGTGCTTGGACGTATGCTTCGAAATATCGATACCTGTTTCGGCCATGACTTTGATGGCGCGGGCGCTCATACCGTGCGGATCGATGCCTGCCGAATGCGGCTCTATCACATCACCCTTCAACTGCTTGGCCCAGCCCTCCGCCATCTGGCTCCGGCATGAATTCCCCGTGCATAAAAACAATATTTTTAATTTATCGGCCATAACCTGCCAAGTTTAGCACAAGCCTCCAGGGGGGAGGTTCGCCGCTTGATTTTCGATTTATTTTCGCCTATAGTGCGATATCACTTATCTCGTAGGGAGAACCGGACTGTGTTTTTGACCAAACGCCAGAAGGAGATTTACCTGTACCTCAAGGAGCATATCCAGTCGATGGGCTACGCGCCGAGCATCATGGAGATTTGCGCGAAGTTCAACCTGTCGTCACCCGCTACGGTGCACAAGCACCTCAGCCACTTGGAGGAGAAAGGAATCATCCGCCGCGAGCAGAACCTGAGCCGCGCCATCGAGCTGGTGGAGGAGACGGCGGCGGCCCTGCCGGAGTTCCAACTGCTCGGCCACATCATGGCCGGTAAACCGATCGAGGTGATCGAGGCGCGCGAGATGATGTCGCTCATGCCCGACCCGTCGGGCAAGGACATCTTCGTGCTGAAGGTCAAGGGCCAGTCGATGATTGACGACCATATTCAGGACGGCGACTACGTCATTGTCGAGCGACGCGACCGGGCGGAAAACGGCGAGACCGTCGTTGCCCTGCTCGACAACGAGTCCGCCACGCTCAAACGTTTTTACCGGGAGCAGGACCACATCCGCCTGCAACCCGCCAATGCGGACATGGAACCCATCATCGTGAAAGACGGTGACTTCAAAATCCAGGGGGTGGTCATCGGCGTCCTCCGCAAGTTTTAGAAAAACAAATTAACCACATAGATCTTTGTGATGAGAACGATTTTACATATCGACATGGACGCGTTTTTCGTTTCGGTGGAGCAGGTACGCGATCCGTCCCTCAAGGGTAAGCCGGTGATCGTCGGCGGCGATCCGGACGGACGCGGCGTGGTGGCGGCGGCATCCTATGAAGCGCGCAAGTACGGCATTCATTCAGCAATGCCCGTCTCTCGCGCCAAGCGGTTGTGTCCTCATGCCGTCTTCCTGCGCGGATCGCATGGACGCTACAGTGAATTTTCGGCGCGCATTTTCGAAATCCTAGATCATTACTCGCCGCTGGTGGAGCCAATGTCCCTCGACGAAGCGTACGTCGACTTGACCGGGTGCGAGCGTTTGCACGGTCCTACCACTGAAACGGCGGTGCGGATGCATGACGCAATCAAAAGCCAGGTCGGCATCAACGCCTCGGTTGGCATGGCGGCCAACAAATTGATGGCGAAGATCGCCTCCGGCATGGCGAAGCCCAACGGACTTTTGCGCATCCTGCCGGGTCACGAGGCGGTGTTCCTGGCGCCGCTTCCCATCGGGCGTATTCCGGGAATCGGCCCCAAAAGTGGCGAGGAGTTCAAGCGCATGGGTATTCAAACCGTGCGTGACCTTGCGGCGCTTCCGCTGGAACTGTTGGAAGAGGTGTATGGCGAGTGGGGACATCGCCTGTACCAGAAAGCGCGCGGCGTTTGCCAGTCACCGGTATTGAAGCGCGACGACACCCGCTCCATAAGCCGCGAGACGACGCTGGAGGAGGACTCCACCGATCCGGCGTTTCTGGAATCGACGCTCAGTTGGCTAGTGGAGAAGGCGGCGTCGCAACTGCGCGAAGAAGGACTCCGCGCCCGGTGCGTGTCGCTGAAACTGCGTGACTCAAATTTCAAGACGGTAACGCGCTCGCACACGCTGAACGAAGCCGCTTGCGAAGACCATGTTATTTTTGATACGGTGGTGGGCCTGTTCCGCAAACTGTTCACGCGAAGGACGCGCGTGCGGCTGATCGGCGTGGCGCTCACGTCGCTCACTTCTTGCGTGCCGCTGCAGATGGAGCTGTTCGAGAACCTGGACGCCAAGCAGTGGCAGAAACTGTATCAGGGCATCGACCTCATCCGCGACAAATACGGCTTCCGTTCCATTTTAAGAGGATCCAGCGTAATCAATTAACCATGGATATTGAAAAAATACGCAAAGAGTTTCCGGTGACGGAGCACCGGTTGTTTATGGATCATGCAAAGGTGGCACCCCTGCCGCGGCCGGTGCAGGCGGCCATCACCGCCTTCGCCGAGGAAGCCTGCGAGCAGGGCACGGCTCATTACGGCGAATGGCTGAAAGAGGCGGAGATCGTCCGTGCCCGCTTCGCCAAGCTCATCAACGCTGAGCCGAGTGAGGTGGCGTTCGTCAAGAACACCTCGGAAGGACTTTCCATTGTCGCCAACGGCATCGACTGGCAGGAAGGCGACAACGTGGTGATCCCGGACATCGAGTTTCCCGCCAACGTCTATCCGTGGATGAACCTGAAACGACGGGGCGTGGAGGTGCGCTTCGTGAAAGCCGTGCGCGGACGCGTGCCATTCGAGCAGATCACCGCGCAGGTCAACGCGCGGACGCGGGTGCTCTCCATTAGTTCAGTTGAGTTTAACAGCGGCTTCCGCAACGATCTTAAACGCATCGGCGAATTCTGCAAGGAAAAAGATGTTTACTTCTGTGTCGACGCCATACAATCGCTCGGCGTGATCCCCATGGACGTGAAGGCATATAATATCGACTTCCTGGCGGCAGACGGTCACAAGTGGATGCTGAGCGTCGAGGGGCTAGGTGGATTCTACATTTCCAAGCGGGTGCTGAACGACATCCATCCCACACAGGTGGGATGGGATAGCGTTATCGATTCCGCCGATTACGGCAGTTACGATTTTACGCTGAAGCCCGACGCCAGCCGCTTCGAGGAAGGCTCGTTCAATACACTAAGCATCTACGCCTTCGGCGCGGCTTTGGCTTTGCTGGAAGAGGAGGGCATCGATCATATAGAGAAGCGTGTTCTGCATCTGGGCGACTGCATCCTTGAATACCTGCGCCACAGCAAGTTCAAAATCCTCAGTTCCACCGAGCCGGGCGAACGCTCCGGCAGTGTCTGCTTCGCGGGAGACATGGACTATAAAAAACTGGCCCCGTATTTAAGGGAGCGCAACGTCATCGTTTCCGTGCGCGACAATTTCGTGCGCCTGTCCCCGCATTTCTACAACAACGAAGACGAAATCGACCGTTTCTTCACCCTCCTTGACGAGTTTCTGAAACAATAATAAATTATTTAAAGACCAACGCCTTATGATTTATGGGTTGGAGGTAGTCGAGGGCTGGACTTCCATTTGGTTGTACTTTTTCTCGTACTGTAATAAACGCTCTGAGGACTAAGCGAAACCATAAAATATTTGCCAAAGACTCCCCCACCTTATCCCCTCAACCGGGTTTTCCCATTTCGGAGTTGAGGGGATTTTTTTGCCGAAAGCCCACAGGAAAATGGTCGGCGGGGAGTTCCCATCAATAAAAATCCGATGACCAGTTGAGGCTCTCCAGGTGCTCTCTTAAATGGGAGATGGTTCGAAAGCGATCCAGAATCAGTGACCGCTTGAGCCCACAGCAAATTTCTTTCACCGTGCCGGGCATTTTGGAGTATCGTTTGGCCCCTCCCAGAACATCATAAAATATCCTGATCAATTCGCGAATATCTTGTTGCCGCGTTTCTTTTTTTGGGATGGGACCGTTGAACAGGTCCAACAGCTTGACCTC
>JAUVMD010000099.1 GCA_030600405.1 Nitrospirota bacterium | reverse complement strand
TTGCCGTCGGTTTCCCGTCGTTTTCGTGCAAGACGCGTCGCCACGTTGCCGAGCAGGGGCATGTCCGTGCACGCAAACAATTCCAGCGCCTCGGTGTCGTCGATGCGTTTGCCTTCAAGGGCTTTCTGTAAAATGGATTCGATCATGAGGCTGGGACCCACAGGGAGGTGGAATTACCGGAGAGTAAACTGATGAATACCATCGATCCCCGTATCGCCCATCTGCTCCTCTTCGGTGACGATAAACAGGTGGTACCCGAATTTACTTTGTATTGGTCCGCCCACTTCGCCAAGAGGTGATTCCCTGGCAGCGTCTTCCAGTTCTTTGGCGCTGGTGTTGAACTCGAGAAACCCGAGGTCGCCGCCCTTGTCGCGGGTTCCACAGGCACTATATTTTTTCGCCAACTTTGCGAACGTTTTGAACAGCAGTTCGCGGTTGTCAATCTCTTTCAGCATATCGCAGATCGTTTGAGCCAAATCTTCGGTGGTCAAAAGTATATGGCTGACGCGGATGGCTCGCATGGACATACAACAGTTCCCTCAGTGAATATAATTGATGAAAGAAATTGTACCCTTTTTCAGAGTTGAAACAAAATTTTAAGAGCCCTGCGGCGGATGGGCACACAATTTTTCCCAGAATTCTGATTTTAATCAGGATGACAGGGCATTTATTTTCAATAAGTTAGTAGGTGAGGTGTTATCGGCCAAAATGCTTTTCCAGTGCCGCGATCAGGCCGTCGACGGTGTATTCCTCGGCCATGATATCGACGTTCAATCCGGCTTGCTCCGCCGTTTTGGCGGTGACAGGACCGATACAGGCGACGGCGACTTTCGCAAGTTGCGGTTTGAGTTTCTCGCCGATCAGTTCCATAAAATGCGTCACAGTGGAGGATGAGGTGAAGGTGACGGCATGAATGCTTCCCTCTTTTAAACGGAGAATCAATTCACCGGTATCGGTCTGCGGGCGGACGGTCCGGTAGGCCGGGGCGACATCGATGGTAGCGCCCTGTGCCCGCAATTGATCGGGTAGGGTTTCGCGCGCGACCGCGGCGCGTGGCAGTAAAAATTTCTTTCCTTTTATATTTTCTTTTCCCAGGCTGTCGATCAACGACTCGGCGACGAAGTCTTCCGGCACCACATCGACCTTAATACCCAATGCTTTGACTGCCTGTTCGGTTTTGGGTCCGATGGCGTACAGCCGCAATCCTTTCAACTCCCGCACATCTTTTCCTTTTTCTTTAAGACGCCGCATGAAAAATTTGACCCCGTTGACGCTGGTGAAGATCAATCCCTCGTAGCTGTCCAGTTTTTGAATAGCAGTGTCCAACGGGTTCCAGTCTTCCGGCGGTGCGGTTTCGATGACGGGAAACAAAAAAGGCTCCGCCCCGCGTTCCAATAGTCCGCGCATGAAAGCTTCCGACTGTTCCTCCGGGCGAGTGATGACGAGGGTCTTGCCGAACAGCGGCAGGGTTTCGTACCAGTCGGAGTGCGGTTTTAAATTAACGACTTCGCCCACGATGGTCAGCGCCGGCGGTTTGATATTCTCTTTCGCGGCGATATCAACGATGGTGTTCAAGGTTCCAGTCCAGGTTTTCTGCCGGTAGGTCGTGCCCCACTGGATCACCGCAATAGGCGTGTCGGGGTCTTTGCCGTACTTCATCAAATTGTCTGTGATGCGCTTCAGCTTGCGCGCGCCCATCAGAAAAATGAGGGTCCCCGAACGGCTGGCGATTTTCTCCCAGTCAATATGCGCATCTTCTTTACCTTTTTCGTTGCTCCCGGTGATGATGGAGAGGGTCGAAGAAAAGTCGCGGTGGGTTAATGGGATGCCCGCATAAGCCGCAACGCCGATGGAGGAGGTGACCCCTGGCACGACGACAAAAGGAATGCCTGCTTCCGTGAGGGCGTGGGTTTCCTCGCCGCCCCGGCCGAAGATGAATGGATCGCCGCCTTTCAATCGCACGACGATTTGGCCGAGCTTTGATTTTTCGATCAATAGGACGTTGATCTGGTCCTGGGTGAGCGTGACCCGCCCTTCCTTTTTACCGGCGTAGATGAGTTCCGTTCCCGGTCGGGTGAAGCGCAGGAGCCGTTCATTGGCAAGATGGTCGTAGATAACGACGTCTGCCCGTTCCAGCCATTCTTTGCCACGCAGGGTCAGCAGACCTTCATCACCGGGCCCGGCGCCGACCAGCGCGACTTTTCCGGTTGTGTGCGAGCGGTCAGTCATGGTTCGCTTCGATCAGGTTTGCGAGTGCGGCGAATTCTTCCAGTGTCAGGGTTTCTCCCCGGCGGTCCAGCTGAATGCCCGCGGCTTCTATTTTTTTTATATCAATTTGATACGGCTTGTTCAAACCTTTCAGGTTGTTCCGGAGCATTTTCCGTTTGTGAAAAAACGCCGTGCTCACCACATGGTGGAACGTCTTGAGGTTATTGACGGCTACCGGCGGTTGCTTCAGGGGAGTCAGCCGGATCACCGACGATTTCACTTTGGGCGGCGGGAAGAAGGATTCCTTGCCCACTTCCAGAAGACGCTCCACCCGGCAGTGAAACTGAGTGAACACCGATAGCGAGCCGTAGGCCCGGGTCTCCGGCTGGGCAACCAGGCGGTCCACCACTTCTTTCTGGAGCATCAGCGTCATGTCCACGATGTGATCTTTGTAATGAATCAGCCGTTGCATGATGGGCATGGCGGCGTAATAAGGCAGGTTCGACACCACCTGATAGCGATTCCCGGCGGCACTGTAGTCGTAGGTCATGGCGTTGGCTTCCACTAGTTGGAACTTGGGATTTTTGCCGAACTGCCGGTGCAGGAGTCCGCACAGTCGGGGGTCGACTTCCACAGCCAGCAGGGACCCGGCCTGTTCCAGCAAGAGGTGAGTCAGGACGCCCTTGCCGGGGCCGATCTCCACTACCTGTCCTTCCGGCTGAATGTGGGCCAGGCCGACAATTTCGGAAGCGATTTGTGGATCGGTCAGAAAATTCTGGCCGAACGGTTGTTTTTTTCTCATTGGGACACGAGGGAAGATTGGGCGAGCGTGGCGGCGACTTTGAGTGCCTCCAGCAGGCTGTCCGGTTTGGCGATGCCTTGACCGGCGATGTCGAACGCGGTGCCATGATCCACCGAAGTGCGAATGATGGGCAAGCCCAGGGTGATATTGACCGCGCGGTCCATCGATGCCATTTTGACCGGAATCATGCCCTGATCGTGATACATGGTGATGACCGCGTCATAAGATGCTTCATGAATCCTGCCGAACAAGGCATCGGCGGAGAATGGACCGGCGACTTCAATATTTTCTTTTTGAGCGGCTTCGATGGCTGGAATAATCGTTTCGATTTCTTCGTCGCCGAAAATACCACCGTCGCCACTGTGCGGGTTGAGGCCGGTCACCACGAGGCGTGGGTGCTCAACGCCTACCTGCGTCAGCCATTGATGGGTCAGTCGGATGGTTTTCAGAATGCGGTCACGGGTCAAAAGATTTCGTACTTCACTCAGGGGAACGTGGGTGGTGGTCAGCACCACGCGCAAGCTGCCACCTGCCAACATCAAAGCGACTTCCGGAGTGCGCGTGAAGTCCGCCAGCATTTCAGTGTGCCCCGGATATTTGAATCCCGCCAGGTGCATGGCTTCTTTGTTGATGGGGGCGGTGGTGATGGCGTGGACTTGGTGCGCTGTCGCCAGCTCGACCGCTTTGCGGATGTATTCGACGGCGGCTTTTCCCCCTTCGGAGGTGGCGCGTCCTACGTGCAAATTTTCAGGAACGTTGTGGAGGTCCAGGACATTCAGAATGCCGGGTTCGTGGCGCGCTTCGCTGAGGTCTTTGATGGGGCGGATCGAGATTTGCGGCGCCCACTGCGATGCGTGTTGCTGGAGCCACGCGGCATCGCCGATGACAACGGTGCGGCAGACATCAGGCGGGGTCGTCAATCCCTTAACGATGATTTCCGGGCCGATCCCTGAGGGGTCACCCATGGTAATGGCGATGAGCGGACGGTTTTCCACGATAAGGTTTCCCTTGGTCCTCAAGGTCGGGTCGCTGGGCCGGTTTACTTGATTTGTTTGATCACGGACTTTTTACCGGTGGGTAACTGCGGTCCCGCCGCGATGACACCCGGTCCGACGCTTTCTTCGTATTCCTTGAAGTTTTCGATGAACTGGGCCGCTAACTCCCGGGCTTTTTCATCGTAGGCTTTGGGATTTTTCCAGGTGCCCCTGGGGTCGAGCACTTCTTTAGGAACGTTGGGACAGGACTCAGGAACCTGCAGGCCGAAAATCGGGTCGGTTTTCAGTTGTACTTTTTTCAGGTTGCCATTCAGGATGGCGTTAATCATGGAGCGGGTATGTGCGATCTCCATCCGGTTGCCGACGCCGTAGGGGCCGCCCGTCCAGCCGGTATTGACCAGCCAGCAATCGACCTTGTGCTCCGCGATTCTCTCGCCCAGCAGGTTGGCGTAGACCGAAGGATGCAGAGCCATGAAGGGCGCTCCGAAACAGGTGCTGAAAATGGCCGATGGTTCGCGGCTCATTCCCCGTTCGGTTCCGGCGACCTTGGCGGTGTATCCGGAAATGAAATGATACATGGCCTGCTCGGGTGTCAGTTTGGCCACCGGCGGCATGATGCCGTAAGCGTCGCAGGTCAGCATGATCACGTTTTTGGGATGGCCGCCCCGTCCCTCCGGCACGGAGTTGCTGATATGCGTGAGCGGGTAGCCTGCGCGGGTGTTTTCCGTGAAGCTGGAATCGTCCAGATCGAGCCGCCGCGTGTTGTAGTCCATGACCACATTTTCTAGCAGGGTGCCGAAGCGCCGGGTGCATTCAAATATTTCTGGTTCCGCTTCTGGATTGAGTTTGATTACTTTGGCATAACAGCCGCCCTCAAAATTGAACACGCCGTCTTCGCTCCACCCGTGTTCGTCGTCGCCGATCAGTTTGCGGGTGGAGTCCGCCGAAAGGGTGGTTTTACCCGTTCCCGACAGGCCAAAAAAGACGGCGGTGTCTTCCTTGTCCCCCATGTTGGCCGAGCAATGCATCGACAGGACGTTATATTTATGGGGAAGCAGATAATTGAGAATGGAGAAAACCGATTTTTTGATTTCACCGGCGTAACGGGTGCCGCCGATCAGGACCAGTTGTTTGCTGAAATCCACGATGACGAAGGTTTCGGAATTGGTGCCGTCGATTTCCGGAACTGCTTTGAAGTTGGGCAATCCAATAATGGTGAACGCCGGGCTGTGATTCTCCAGTTTTTCCGTGTCACGGATTTGGATGAACATGTTGCGGGCGAACAGGCTCTGCCAGGCGTGTTCCGTAATGACGCGGATATGAAGCTGGTAATTGGGATCGGAACCGCCCAGGCAATCCTGCACGTACAGGTTCTTTCCCTGCATATAGGCCAGCACGCGTGCGTACAGCGCGTCAAACTTGTCGACGGCAAACGGTTTGTTGACCTTGCCCCACCAGATATTGTCCTGGCTGGTGGGCTCCTGAACGATGAATTTATCATTGGGAGAGCGACCGGTATGTTCACCGGTTTTCACGCAAACGGGTCCCAGGTGGGAAATTATCCCCTCCTGGTTCCTTATAATTTGTTCGTATAATTCGGGGGTGGTCAGGTTCCAGAAGATTTCCTTGACGTTTTTAATGCCGTGATGCTCCAGCCCGACTTTATGTTTCAAGACTTTTTTAGGCATTCGATGACTCCAACATTTGAAAAAATTTTAAGATATGTCTGGCCGCCGGACAGGCTCCGGCGCTTGGATTTGCAAGAAAATATCACAAAACGGTTATTAAGCTCATGGTATCATAAGTGCCGGATGATTGAAAAATTTTTGTATTTTTGATCCTTACAGGCGTATTTTTGCCGGAGCGGGTGTCGCAGGGCGGTCCTCCAGCTCCGCTTTGGAGACTACGGATGACGATGGATTCC
>JAUVMD010000214.1 GCA_030600405.1 Nitrospirota bacterium | reverse complement strand
TGCCTGCTCGCGTGAAATGCCTTGGCCGTCAAGACCTGCATTTATCATAGATTCAATCAATTTTGTTCGCATATTCGAAACCTGGAGAGTGTGTGAAAGTTTGGATAATCAGAATAACCGGGCATCCGCTAGTGGGATGCAAGAGTCTAGCATACCCCCCATTTGAATGCCAAAACCAAAAACCGGAGGCGGGTCAGGCGGTTTGCCGATAGTCGTCCAGCAGGGCCTTCAACTCCCCGGCGGAGGTCACCGGCGCCCGGCAGGTGCCGTGTTCACAGACGTAAGCCGTGGCTTTTCCATCCACAACCTTTTTGTCGGCCAGTAGAGGAATGCGTTGTTTCTCCGGGGTGTCCTCCCAGGCGAACGCAAACACCGCATTTGGGAAGAACCCGGTGCGGATGAGTTTCAGCATATCGTCGGCGGATGTGTGATCACGCGGCGCGACGATCGCCACCTCTTTTTTCCCGGACAGGTACAGATGCAAAGCCTGCATCATGAAAGGCGAGTTGAGGCCGTATTCCATCAGTTCGTCATGGAACGCCACGAAAATATTCTCCGCCCGTTTCTCCAGGTCCAGATCCAGCAAGTACGCGGACAATTTTAAAAAAGCCAAAGCCGCGTTGCTGTTGCCGGAAGGCTCGACCCCGTCGTAACCGGAAATCTGCCTTACGATCAAGTCTTCACCATCCTCGGCGGTTTCGTAATAGGCATGCGGCGCTTTGAATTTGTCCTCGACCGTTTGCATCAGCTCTGCCGCCTTGTCGATATAATCGGGATTGTAGGTCGCCTCGTACAGTTCCAGACAGGCCACGGCGATGGAGGTGTAATCGAACAGATAGCCGTCGTACCGCGCCTGACCGTCACGCCACCGTCTCAACAGTTTGCCTTCATCGGTGTGTAGGTGTTGCCAGATAAACGCCAGTGCTTTTTCGGCTTTGACGATGCGGCCGTCATCCGCCAGCACGCGTCCGGTCCGGGACATGGCGGAGATCATGAGGCCGTTCCAAGAAGTCAGCACCTTGTCGTCCAGCAGGGGCCGGATGCGTTTGTTCCTCGCTTCCAGCAAAATGTTTCGGCCCTTGGCAATCTCCTCGTTCACTACTACCGTGTCCAGCCCCTGTTCTTTGGCCAGTTGTTCCGGCGGTCGGGTGACGTTCAGAATATTGTTGTGTTCCCAGTTGCCCGGTTGGGTGACGTTGTAAAAGGGAATAACGATACTGGCGGTCTGGCGGTCCAGCAGGTGTTCGATTTCGCCCTGCGACCACACGTAAAACTTTCCCTCTACGCCTTCGCTGTCGGCGTCCTCCGCGCTGTAAAACCCGCCATCGGGATGTGTCATGTCGCGGTCGATATACTCCAGTACGTCGTTGGCGTAGTCCGCGTATTCGGAATTTCCGGTGACCTGGCAAGCCTCAATCAGTGCGGTAACGAACAGCGAGTTGTCGTACAGCATCTTTTCGAAATGCGGCACCAGCCAGCGGTAATCGGTGCTGTAACGCGCCAGGCCGCCGCCGATCTGATCGTAGATGCCACCGTGTTTCATGGCCTTCAGGGTGTTCTCCACCATCTCCAGGCTGAGTGCGTCGCCGGTACGGTGGTGGTGCCTGAGAAGTTGGGACAGCCCCATCGACGGTGGAAACTTATTCTGCGGTTGAAAGCGGAAGCCGTGGTGCAGGGTATCGTACTGATCGCCGTACAACTTGCGGGCCTTATCCTCGCCGTGAAAACCGAGCGCATCCAATTCGCCGCTCGGTTCCTGCATGGCGGTGTTTTTGAGATAGTTGATCAGTCCCTCCGTCTGCTTGGCGACCTTCGCCTGATCGTTTTTCCAGGTGTTGTCGAGAAAGCGGAGCACGTCGGCAAACGACGGCAGGTTAAACTTCTTCATAGGCGGGAAATAAGTGCCGCCGTAAAACGGAACGCCGTCCGGGGTAACGAATACATTGAGAGGCCAGCCGCCCTGTTGACCCAGCGCCTGAATTGCTTTCATGTAGATGCCGTCGACGTCCGGCCGTTCTTCGCGGTCGACTTTGATGGCGTAGAAGTTAGCGTTCAGGAGCTCCGCCAGCTCCGGGTCTTCAAACGATTCCCGTTCCATGACGTGGCACCAGTGGCAGGTGGCGTAGCCGATGCTGACCAGCACGGGTTTGTTTTCCTTTTTGGCGAGGGCGAAGGCTTCATCTCCCCACGGGTACCAGTTGACGGGGTTGTGGGCGTGTTGCAAAAGGTAGGGACTTTTCTCGTGAATCAGTTGATTGGTATATTTGGGATCACCCATAGAGTTCCTGAAAGCGCTCGAAGAAATTTGGAAACGATTTGTCCACGCACCGGGGATTTTTGATTTTTACTCCCGGGATGCCGAGGCCGGCCACCGCGAAGCTCATCGCCATGCGATGGTCGTCGTAGGTTTCCACCTCGGCGGGTTGGTGCGTCCCCGGTTCAATGATTAAAAAATCTTCCCCCGCCGCGACGGAGGCACCCAGCCGGGTCAGTTCGTTGGCCAAAGCGGCGATCCGATCTGTTTCCTTGATTCTCAGGTTGGCGATTCCGGTCATCGTGGTTTTTCCTTCGGAGAACAACGCCACTACCGCCAGGGTTTGCACCACATCCGGCATGTCGTTCATATGGATGGTGATTCCGCGCAAAGGATTTCCAAAAACGGTGATTTTTTCTCCGGAGCGTTTCACTTCGCAACCCATTTGCTCGAGCGCGTCCGGAAAATGGATGTCGCCCTGGGCACTGTCCGGGTTGAGATTGGTGACCGATACCTCACCGCCCGTAACCGCTGCCGCCGCGAAGAAATAAGAGGCGCTGGAGGCGTCGCCTTCCACGGCGTAGGAGCGGGCCCGGTAGTGCTGGCCCGCAGGGATGGTGAACTTCCGGTAAAACTCATTGAGTACAGAAACCCCGAAGGTCTGCATGATGTCGAGGGTGATGTCGACATAGGATTTGGAGGTCAGTTCTCCTTCGATGTTGATGACGGTGTCGTTTTGGAAATAGGGCGCCGAAAGGAGCAGGGAAGTGAGGTATTGACTGCTTTTATCCCCGGCCAGTGTGACCGATCCCCCCTGCGGTTTTCCACCGTGAATTTTGATAGGAGGGCATCCGTTGCCTTGGAGGGACTCAGCCTTGAGGCCCATCTGCCGGAGGCACATCAACAGGTCCTCGATGGGTCGCTCCTGCATGCGGTCGTCCCCCGTCAGGCGCGTTATTCCCGGAGCGAGGGTGGCCAAGGTGGTCAGAAACCGCATAGTGGTGCCAGCATTGCCGATAAAGACCTCCCGGCCGGGAACATTCAGTTTTCCACCCTGGCCCTGAACCACCGCGGCCTGTTTTTCCTCCACCACCGGGACGCCGAACTGGAGCAGGGCTTCCCGCATGTAGCGGGTATCATCGCTGAACAGCGGGTTTTCCAGGCGCACTGTGCCGTCCGCCAATGCTGCCACAATGTAGGCACGGTTGGTGTAGCTTTTTGAAGGTGGAGCCGCCACCGTGGCCTTGAGGGCCGGGGCGGGTTGAATTTCGATCAAGGAAAACCTCAAGAGATGTTTGAACGGTTCCAACAAGGGGTAAACGGGGCAACTATATCACAAACCCCGCGCCGCCGGGTGCCGCTTGCTTGTATCCCCATAGGGGTTTTGCTATGATGGCCCGATTAAGCGGAGCAGGATCAAATATTTGATTTTAGGGCTTGGAAAGTTTCCGCTGTGTAGGCAATGGTATGCGAAAGTTGATATCCAAATGGCATGACCTGGTGGCCTGGTGGGAAAGCAAGCCGCCCCAGGAACAAAAGCGGCTCAGATCTTTCATTCCGTGGGCTCTTTATGCCTTCGCCGTTTTGTATGGCGTCGTTTATTTGTCCATCCTCAATTCCGTGAACCGGTACAAGACAGGGACGACGGTCAAAAGCTGGTTTGGGGGCGATTTGCCGGAAGTTGAGCGGCAGAAAGCGCAACAGGCCAAAGACATCAAGGACAGTTTCAAGGAATTGCGCAAGCGGGTTTCC
>JAUVMD010000066.1 GCA_030600405.1 Nitrospirota bacterium | reverse complement strand
CCGTGCCGATTTATCAGGCGCTTGAAAAAGTCGACGGCAAACCGGAAGAACTGACCTGGGAAATCTACCGCGACACGCTGATCGAGCAGGCGGAGCAGGGTGTTGACTATTACACCATCCACGCTGGCGTGCTGTTGCGTTACGTACCGTTGACAGCAAAACGCATGACCGGCATCGTCTCACGTGGCGGGGCCATCATGGCCAAGTGGTGTCTCGCGCACCATAAAGAAAATTTTCTCTACACGCACTTCGAGGATATCTGCGAAATCATGAAAGCCTACGACATCAGCTTTTCGCTGGGCGACGGGTTGCGCCCCGGTTCACAGGCCGACGCCAACGACGCCGCGCAGTTCGGCGAATTGGAAACACTGGGCGAGCTGACGAAGATCGCCATGAAACATGAAGTGCAGACCATGATCGAAGGGCCGGGCCACGTGCCGATGCACATGATCAAGGAGAACATGGAAAAACAGTTGAAGGAATGCGACGAAGCGCCGTTCTATACGCTGGGACCGCTGACGACGGATATCGCGCCCGGTTACGATCATATCACCAGCGGTATCGGCGCTGCCATGATCGGCTGGTACGGATGTGCCATGCTGTGCTACGTCACCCCGAAAGAACATCTGGGACTGCCCGATCGCGATGACGTCAAGCAGGGCGTTATCACCTACAAGATATCAGCACACGCGGCGGACCTCGCCAAAGGCCATCCCGGAGCGCGGGTGAGGGATGACGCACTCAGCAAGGCGCGTTTCGAGTTCCGGTGGGAGGACCAGTTCAACCTGTCGCTTGATCCGGAGACTGCGTTGAAATTTCATGACGCGACCTTACCGGCGGAGGGTGCCAAGGTGGCGCATTTCTGCTCCATGTGCGGGCCGCAGTTCTGTTCCATGAAGATCACCCAGGACGTGCGCGATTACGCCGCGAAGCTGGGTGTCGACGAACAACAGGCCCTTGGCAAAGGTATGGCCGAAATGTCCCAGACCTTCAAAGACAAAGGAGCCGAAATTTACCTGAAGGTCTAGCCAGCCTGATGCTGGACCCAATGAACCCCTCCCTAAAACCAAGGGAGGGGTTTTATTTTTGGTGATCTTGTCCCCTTCTCTTTTTTCTTTATTTACTTCAGAGCTGTACCTTGTAAATCTGAAAAATAAATCACTCCCCAACCGCCAGTTTTTCAAAGATTCTTCGCACTCATGCCCCAGGAAGGGTTGAATTTATGTGCGGAATGGACTGTCCCCTTTATACTGGAAGTGTCGGAGAAGACAAAAGATTGGCCGGAATGGGGAGCCCGGACAAGAGGAGGAGGTTATGAAGCAGTTATGGATCGTGTCTCTGCTAGCGTTCGGCCTGGTCGGGGCCACCAGTGGTTTTGAGGAGAGCCGTCAAAGCAACAAGTTTTTCAACCGTGATGTCGGGTTTGCCATCAGCAAGCTCCCCGATTGGCATTTTCTGAGTCTGGATAATGCGGAAACCTGGATGTCGAGCTCCGATAGCAGTGAAGAGGGGAAACTGCAACTCAAACAACATATCCAGAATTTGAGAGAGCAGGAATTGAAAACGGGCATGGCTCCGGTATTCATCGCCAAACACCCGGAACCGTATCCCCATCTCAACCCAATGATCAAGGTGGTCCTGCACTATGTCGACGATTTGCCGAAGGACGTCTCCCCGCTCGCGATTGCGGCGGTCATGGCCAAAAGTTTTTCGGAAAGCAATGAGGGATTCAAGATGATGGACCGGGTGCAATTGACCCGGATTTCCGATTTTGACGCGGGCTATCTGCGTTTCTCCATTGACGGCACCCTCCCTTCAGGAAAAAACGAATCCGCTATGAATCAGGTGTATCTGATCACACGTGGGAAATACATCTTCGAGATCACCCTCTCCACTCCTTTGGAATACGATGCCTTGACGAAAGCTGAGCTGGAAGAAATGATGGAATCGATTTTCATTTTAAAACCTTTCGAGATTTGAACGGCGGACCCTGTTCCACCGCAGCATATTCCTCTCCATCAAAATTTTTACTGAAAAACCGGACTTTAAGGGCACCCCGCTTAAATTTACTAAAATTTTTCATCTATTCCCTTTACAATAAATTGAATTGATTTGTAGAAATTCGCCATTTCAATGAGGCCGAGGAATTCCATGACCGGAAAAAAGAAAAACAAGACTATTTTAATCGCTGTTACCGCGCTGGTGCTGGCGGGAGTGGGCGTGTACGGTTACATGAATGTGGAAAAACTTGAAGTCATGGTCAAAAAAACGACCGGGAGTAATTCCCAGGACCTTTTGGCACTGGCAAAGGGAGCAGAGCAGTCCGGCGATTACGACAAAGCTCTGGACTATTATCAGGGATTTGTGGACGTTCACTCGGATGCCCCGGCCCATACCGATCCGGGTGTGGGCATCGCCTATGCCGGCATGGGGAATATCTACTTTCAACAGTTCAAATACCCCAAGGCCATCGAATACTTAAAAAAAGCGCTGGACCATTCCACCCAATATGCGGGCAAGCAGAGCCAGCAGGCGGCGGACCAGTGGTTCATCCTGGCTTCTGTTTACGACAAACAGGGGGAGATAAAATTGGCTCTCGATCATTACAAAAACAGCCGCGACATCGAGGCCAAGCTGGGTGGAGACACCGAAAAGGTGGACACAGTGATTGATGAGCTGGAAAACTACATGTTCAACGCTAACCTGCAAACCCGGTCTTCATAAAGAATCCGCGTTTTCCCCATTCACATCTAATACATAGATCCTGTCCTGAGTTTGCCGAAGGAGAGAATCTATTTTTTCATTTATCGACCAGCCCTGTTTATTTCTCCTCTTCTTCCGTCCTTTATCCGTGGTTTCATTTGACTTTTCCCTGCAAATAGTTCAACATGCTGTTTTTTAAGGGTTTTTAGACCTTCTAACCATGGCAATTCGCCCTTGACAAAATGGCGGCAGGTCTTAGAATACCGTTTCACCCGCATCCAAGTTTTGGATTTACAGGCGCGTAGCTCAGGGGTAGAGCACTTGCTTGACGTGCAAGGGGTCGGCGGTTCGAAACCGCCCGCGCCTATGGTTTCCGCTGTCCTTCACGGACCAACTCCAAATCCATTAAACAATTTCATAAGACCGTTCATTCGGTTCAGGTTCACAGGTGTTTTTTTAGATGAGCAATCCGAATCAAAAGCAGTACGATCTCGAAACCCTACGTCACAGTTGCGCCCATTTGATGGCCCAGGCCGTGAAGCAACTGTATCCGGAAACCAAGATCACCATCGGTCCGGTGATCGAGGACGGGTTTTTCTACGACTTTCACCGCGAGGAACCGTTCAAGCCGGAGGATTTGGAAAAGATCGAGCACCGGATGCACAAAATTGCCAAAGACGCGCTGGAGATCAAGCGCATCGAGCTGTTGCCCGAGGCCGCGAAGAACATGTTCCATGACATGGGCGAAAACTTCAAGGTGGAGATCATCGAGGATTTCGCCGAAGGTGAAGTCATTTCCGCTTACACGCAGGGCGATTTCACCGACCTGTGCCGCGGTCCGCATGTCGAAAACACCAAGCACCTCAGAGTATTCAAACTGCTTCACACCTCCGCCTCCTACTGGCGCGGTGACGAGCGCAACCCCGTGCTCCAGCGCATCTACGGCACCGCCTGGCACGACAAAAAGGAACTAAAGGGCTACCTCAACCGCCTGGAGGAAGCCAAGAAGCGCGATCACCGCAAACTCGGCAAGGAACTCGACCTGTACAGCATGTCGGACGACGTCGGGCCGGGCCTGATTTTATGGCACCCCAAGGGGGCGCGCATCCGCTACCTGATGGAGGAGTTCTGGAAGCAGGAACATTACAACAACGGCTACGAGCTGGTGTACACACCGCACGCCGCCAAGACCGATCTCTGGAAAACCAGCGGGCACATGGAATTCTATAAAGAAAATATTTTTTCGCCGATGGAGATCGAGGGCAAGGAATACATCATGAAACCGATGAACTGCCCGTTCCACATCCAGATTTACAAGACTAGGCTGCGAAGCTACCGGGACCTGCCCCTGCGTTGGGCGGAGTTGGGCACGGTGTATCGCTACGAGCGGTCGGGAGTCATGCACGGACTGTTGCGCGTGCGCGGATTCACCCAGGACGATGCCCATTTGTTCTGCCGTCCGGACCAGTTGGAGGATGAAGTCGCCAAGGTTGTCAAATTCGTGTTGTTTATTTTGCGGGCTTTCAGGTTCTGGGAATACAAGGTGTTCCTGAGTACCCGTCCGGAAAAATCCGTGGGCTCCGACTCGGATTGGGAAACGGCGACCTCCGCCCTGGAAGCCGCTCTCAAGCGGTCCGAACTGCCTTATGAGGTAGACCCCGGCGAAGGGGTGTTTTACGGCCCCAAAATTGACATCAAGATCAAGGACAGCCTCAGCCGGTACTGGCAGGTGTCCACCATCCAGGTCGACTTCAACCTGCCGGAGCGGTTTGAAATGACGTATATCGGGGAAGACGGCAACAAGCACCAGCCGATCATGATCCACCGTGCGCTCATGGGGTCCCTGGAGCGGTTTTTCGGGTGCCTGATCGAACATTACGCCGGGGCATTCCCCGCGTGGCTGGCTCCGGTGCAGGTGATTCTGCTTCCCATTACGGACAGCCAAAACCCATATGCCGAGCAAGTGGCCTCGCGCTTGGAGGAGGAGGGCATTCGCGTTGAAAAAGACTTGCGAAATGAAAAAATTGGGTTCAAGATAAGGGAAGCACAACTCCAGAAAATCCCTTACATGCTGGTCCTGGGCGATCAGGAAATTCAGGCCAAAACCGTAGCGGTAAGGAAACGGAAATCCAAGGAAACCCGGGTCATGCCTGTGGAGGATTTCCTTAAAGAGCTTAATGAATTGATCGAAACCAAAGCGGTGGATGCCGAATAATCTTTAACAAGGAGAAGATTGTATTAAGAGACAAAGAGTGAACCAGATGATTCGTGTCAAAGAAGTATCCGTTATTGGCACGGACGGGGAGCAGATGGGAACCTTCCCCACCCGAGAAGCCATTGAGTTAGCCCAGGACCAGGATTTAGATCTGGTCGAAGTATCACCCAATGCCAACCCACCGGTTTGCCGGGTCATGGACTGGGGCAAACACAAATACAAGCAAAACAAGCGAGCCCACGAAGCCAAGAAAAATCAAAAAATTATCCACCTCAAGGAAGTCAAGTTCCGGCCCAATACCGACCAGCACGACTTTAATTTCAAAGTCAAACATGTGCAAAGGTTCCTGGAAGCCGGGGACAAGGCCAAAGTGGTGATTTTTTTCAAGGGCCGTGAAATTGTCCACCGGGATGGTGGCGAAAGAGTACTGAAGCGTGTTGCGGAGGCGATGGAAGATTATGGCATCATCGAGCAAAACGCCAAGCAGGAGGGTAGAACCCTGACCATGATCCTGGTCCCCAAGGGTGGTAATAAGAAAGAAAGCAAAAGTTCCCAGGGCTCTGAAGGTTGACTCCTGGGTATATTTCAGGTATGATTACCGGTTTCCGCTGGAGAATTGAAAATGCCAAAGATGAAAACCAACAGGGGTGCGGCCAAACGTTTCCGCAAAACGGCCACGGGTAAGATCAAGCGAAACTCCGCTTTTACCAGCCACATCCTGACCAGCAAAACGACCAAACGCAAACGGAATTTAAGGCGAAGCCGCATCCTCGCACCCGGGGATGCCAAGCGTATCCATGCGCTGTTGCCTTATTGATAGGAGCAAGTAATGTCTAGAGCCATTAATGGAACCGTATCCAGAAAGAGAAGGAAAAAAGTTCTCCGCATGGCCAAAGGCTTCCGTAGCATCCGTAGCCGCGTGTTCCGCAAGGCGCGGGAATCGGTAGAAAGAGCCCTTTCCTACGCTTATCGTGACCGCCGCACACGTAAACGTGATTTCCGGCGGTTGTGGATCGCCCGGATCAATGCCGCCGTTCGGGCCGATGGGATGACCTACAGCCAGTTCATTCACGGCCTGAAAAAAGCCAACGTTGAGCTTGATCGGAAAATACTTTCCGATATGGCCATCCACAATGAGCAATCCTTCAAAACCTTGATGGATACGGCCCGAGCTCAGTTGAGCGGTTGACCATGGGGATGCTCCGGCCCGTGTGCCGCCCCGACTTATTCCGCAAAATTTAATCAGCTTGATTCCCTTCGGGGATCAGGCTTTTTTTGTTTGAGTTTCCTTTGCCCTGCACATGATCGAAAAAATCAAAAAATATAAGGACGATTTCAAGAACCGGATCTCCGGGATCGGCATCGGCGATGAGCTTCGTCAGTTGCGTACGGACTTTCTCGGGAAAAAAGGTCTGGTGACGCAGGTGATGAAAGACATGCGCGAGTTGTCTTCCGAACAAAAGCGGGAAGTGGGCCGGCACGTTAATGAGCTTAAAAACTGGATCGAAAATGAGATTAAAGAGAAAACCGAAAAACTGAAAGGTTCCTCCACGGAAGGAGCCGACCGCACCCTCGACATCACCCTGCCCGGCCGCAAGGAAGCCCGCGGCTCGCTCCACCCCATCACTCAGGTCATGGAGGAACTCATCGCCATCTTCGTCAGCCTTGGATTCCAGGTGGCGGAGGGGCCCGAGGTGGAATCCGATTACTACAATTTCGAAGCGCTCAACATTCCCAAAGACCATCCGGCGCGGGACATGCAGGATACGTTTTACATCGGCGGCGAAAAGGTACTGCGCACCCACACCTCGCCGGTGCAGATCCACGTCATGGAAAAACAGCAACCGCCGCTACGCATCATCGCGCCGGGCAAGGTGTACCGCTGTGATTCGGATGTTTCCCACACCCCCATGTTCCACCAGATCGAAGGACTGATGGTCGACGAAAACGTG